>DASQTT010000138.1:0-4746 GCA_035641735.1 Actinomycetota bacterium
GCTACGGGATGTTCGGGCTGATCGACGCGCTCGAGAAGTTCGAACCCGGCCGAGGCAACAAGTTCGAGACCTACGCGATCCCCAGGATCAAGGGCGCGATCATCGACGAGCTGCGGGCGATGGACTGGGTGCCGCGATCGATCCGCTTCAAGGCCAGGGAGCTCGAGAAGGCGCAGGCCGACCTCGAGGCGATGCTGAAGCGCCAGCCCACCGAGGAGGAGCTCGCAGAGCGCCTCGGTGTCAGCCGGCAGGATCTCCACGGGATGGTGGCGCAGATCTCGTTCGTCTCGGTCCTCGCCCTCGACGAGGTCGTCTCCTCCGGGAGCGACCGGGGGGAGCAGGTCTCCCTGATCGACACGCTCGCCGACAAGGGGATCGATCCGACGTGGGGCCTGGAGAGCCAGGAGACACGGGGGCTGCTCGCCGCGGCGATCAACTCGCTGTCCGAGCGGGAGAAGATCGTCGTCACGCTGTACTACTTCGAAGGCCTCACGCTCGCCGAGATCGGCGAGATCCTCGGCGTAACCGAGTCGCGCGTGTGCCAGATCCACACGAAGGCCGTCGGCGGCCTGCGCGGCCAGCTCTCCGAGGTCGAGTAACCGCTCCGGTGTGACGGCCCTCACGGCGCGCGCCGGCCCCGGCGGATAACGTCGCCGACGTGCGGAGGCTCCTGCTGCTCGCGACCGTGCTCCTGCTCGCTGCGCCTGCGCCGGTGCGCGCCGCGGGCGATTGGACCTGGCCCGTCGAGGGGCCGGTGCTCCGCGGTTTCGACCCGCCCGACACGCCGTTCGGGGCCGGCCACCGAGGGATCGACATCGCGGCCCCGATCGGCACGCCCGTCCACGCCGCCGCAGTGGGCGTGGTCACCTTCGCCGGTCCCGTCGGCGGTCGTCTCTTCGTCACGATCGATCACGGCGGCGGGCTGGAGTCGAGGTACTCCTTCCTCGACGCGCTGCTCGTCCGGCGCCATGAGACGGTGTCGACGGGCCAGCCGATCGCCCGGTCGGGGCCCGGCCATGCCGGCGATGTGGTTCCGAGCCTTCACTTCGCCGCGCTCCGAGACGACGCGTATTTCGATCCGCTCACCCTCCTCGGCCCGATCGAGGTGTGGCGGTTCATCCGCCTCGCGCCGCTCGCAGCGGCCGGGCTCGGAGACCCGCTCCTCTAGCATCCCCGGGATGCCAGGCGTCCCGAATCCCTCCTCGATGGAGGCGTACTACGAGCAGCGAGCCGCGGAGTACGACGACTGGTACCTCGGTCGGGGACGCTTCGCCGACCGCGTCCGACCGGGCTTCGCCGAGGAGGTGGACCGGATCTCGGCCGCCCTCGCCTCGATGGCGCCCGTCCGTACCCTCGACGTCGGCTGCGGCACGGGCTTCATGACGCGACACCTTCCCGGGGGCGTCGTCGGCGTCGATCGGAGCCTCGGCATGCTCCGGGAGGCCGGTCCGAGGATCGCCGACCCGAGGGTCTGCGCCGACGCCCTCCGCCTGCCGTTCCGCGACGCGGCGTTCGATCGTGTCTTCGCCGGCCACGTCTACGGGCACCTCACACCGGACCGGGCGCGGGCGTTCCTACCCGAGGTCTCCCGCCTGGCCCCGGAGCTCGTGCTCCTGGAGTCGGCGATACGGTCGGACGTCCGACCGGAGGAGATCCAGGAACGGGTGCTGAACGACGGATCGGCGCATCGCGTCTACAAGCGGTACTTCGGGGCGGACGAGCTCGCTCGAGAGCTCGGGTCGGCGCTGCCGATCTTCCGTGGACGGTGGTTCGTGCTGCTGCGGTCCACGCGTCCACCGGCGTAGTCCGCGAAGGCGGACCCGCTAGGATGACCCGCGCTTTGGGCCACTCCCACCCCTCCCGCGGTTCCCGCCGCGGCCTCGGCCTCGCCTTCGCCACCTTCGCGCTGCTGTTCGGAGGTCCCGCCGTCGCCTTCGCGACATGGCCACAGTTCCAGGGAGCCGAGACCCATGTCGGCCTGAGCGACGGCCCGAGCGCCCCGCTCGCCGTGGAGTGGGCCGAGACCGACATCGACGTCGAGGGACCCGACGCACGAGGCGGGCTCTCGGCCCCCGTGGTGACCGAGGACGGCACGGTCGTCACCGTCGCTCCGAGCGCCGTGCTCGGTTTCTCGGCATCCGACGGGGCGCCGATGTTCACGGCCGAGCGCGACTTCGGTCCGTCCACGCAGCCGGCCGTGGCGGAGGGGCCGGACGGCCCCGTGGTCGTATTCACCGAGGGGTACGGCGACAACCCACCCCCCGCGACGGCGACGCCGACGTCGAGTCCGTCCCCCTCACCGGCCGGCGACGAGGAGGCGTTCGACGCACACGTGAACGCGGTCGGCCTGGACGGCGAGCCGGTGTGGGACGCGCCCACGCAGCTCGACGCGCTCGTCCTGACGCCCGTGACCGTCGACGAGCGCGCGGCGTACGTCGGAGACGTGAACGGCGTCGTGACGGCCCTGGCCGTCGACACCGGTGAGTTGCTCTGGACGGCCCAGCTCGGCAGCCAGGTCTCGGGGGCGATCGGCGTTTCCGATGACCGGCTCTTCGTGCCGTCGCTCGGCGCCCGCTCGCGTGCCGGCGCCGTGTCCGCCCTGGATGCCTCCACGGGAGAGGAGCTCTGGCGCACCACGGAAGACGCGATCGGCGGGAACCCCGTCTCGGCCGCGGTCGTCGCCGAGGCCGGTCTCCTCCTGCTCGAGGCGGGGAGCGTCGTCTCGCTGGATCCCGAGGACGGCACGCTGAACTGGCACACCGAGATCGTGAACCCCCTCCGGTCACCACCGTTCTTCTTCCAGGGGACGGCCTCCCCTGCGCCGGTCTCCGCGGACGGTTCCGTCTTCGTCGTCGACGTGACGGGGCGGGTGTACTCGCTCGACGCCGAGACCGGCGCGATCCGGTGGGATCACGCGCTGAACGACCCCTCGCCCGTCTCGCCACCGCTCCTCACGCCGGAACACGTGCTGATCGCTGCGGACTCGGGATCGCTGTCCGCGATCGACCGCGATTCCGGGCATCTGGTCTGGGAGGTCGACGCGACCGACCGAGGGTTCCTCCGCGGGCTCGCCGACGCGGGCGACGTGCTCGTCGCGGTCGCCGGCTCGGACGACGCCGCCCTGGTGGCCTTCGGACCCGATCCCGAGCCGGGGGCGCTGCTCGACGATCCGTCGCCGACCACGTTCGACCTCGCGCGACTCCTGACGGGCTACGGCCTGGGCGCACTCGCCTTCGGCGTCGTCGTGGTCGTGGCGCTCCGGCCGATCCACCGGAGGCTCGGCCCGGCGCTGAACGGCGATGGGGTGGCCGAGCCGGGGGAGGACGCATGAGCGATCGACGCGCCCCGGCCGGCCCGCCGCGGCGCGGCCTGTTCCCCGGCATGGGCGTTCCGCCCATGGACGAGATGCCGAGGGTCCGCACCGCAGTCGGCCGGGGGATCGTCGCCACATGGTCGAGCCCGGTGATCGTCGGCGGCGTCCTCGCCTGGCTGCTGGTCGAATGGCTCGTCGTCGTCGCGCTGGGCTATCCCGGACCGATCGCGTTGCTCGCCCACGTGCCCGCGCCCCCGCCGATCGGGACGATCACCGACTACTCCCTCGCGACCGGGATCCTCGGTGCCAGGGGACTCGGCTTCATCTTCGTGTTCGCCGCGGTCCACGCGCTCTGGCAGGCTGTGCTGACCGGTCTCGCGATCGAGGCGATCGAGTCGGGCCGGCCCTCACGATGGGGCGCCGTCCGCGGGCTGCGCGGTTTCCCGGTCGCGTTCGCGGTCCGGGTGATCGGATTGATGGCGCTGATCGCCGCGCAGCTGCTGCTCGCGTTCGGAGGAAGCTCGGGGATCGGGCTGCTCGGCCAGATCGGGGTCTTCGTCATCGTCACGTGGCTCCTCGCGTTCGCGCCCGTGATCGCCGTGGCGGAGCGGAGGCGCTTGTTCGACTGCCTCGGCCGATCGGTGCGTGCCGCGCGCATGCCGGGTTCCGGCAACCTCACCTTCGCCGCGCTCTACGTGATCCCGGTGTTCGCGACTTTCTTCGCCCTGCCGGTTCCCGGCGTGCTGCTCGACGTGAATCCGCCGGCCACGGCCTGGCTCTTCGTCGCCGCCTTGAACCTGCTCCACACGGCGATGTTGGCCGCGCTGGCGATGCGCTACCTGGCGGTCCAGGACCAAGTGCCGGAGGCGCCGCCCCGGCGGGCGCCCGCTCGCCAGGCCCGGGATCGGTCGTCGGCCCGGGCGCCGGGGCGGCGCCCGAGCCGCCGGTAGCCCGTAACGTCGCTGCTAGACTCCCCGAGCCGGCGCCGAGCGCGCCGAGCACACACGTCCGGGGACCGCGTCGGCGGAGGTCCCGAGCCGAGAGGCCGGGCCGCCCGCGGGTCGATCCGGACGGAGGAGGAAACCGACATCCAGGAGGGAACCGTGCCTGTCGTGACCAGGCGGGAGCTCCTCGAGGCCGGCGTGCATTTCGGCCACCAGACCCGGCGGTGGAACCCGAAGATGCAGCGCTACCTCTTCGGGGAGCGTTCCGGGATCTACATCATCGACCTCGAGAAGTCCCTCGCGGGCATCGAGGAGGCCCATGAGTTCGCGCGGGACATCGGCCGCCGCCGGGGGACGATCCTCTTCATCGGCACGAAGAAGCAGGCGCAGGAGGTCGTCGAGGACCACGCCAGCCGGATCGGCATGCCGTTCGTCAACCATCGGTGGCTCGGCGGGATGCTCACGAACTTCTCCACGATCTCCCGGCGG
>DASQTT010000139.1:0-5442 GCA_035641735.1 Actinomycetota bacterium
CTCTACTGGACGGTGTCGAACCTCTTCCAGATCGGACAGCAGGCCGTGATGTTGCGGCTGGGACACATCGGCCCCGAGGCGATGGACCGCCGACTCGAGGAGGTGCGGGCGAAGGCCGCCGCCAAGGGAGACAAGCCTCGGACGGGCTTCATGGCCCAGATGATGGACCGGGCCGACCAGGAGCGGAAGCGCCGCGCCTCCGACGACACCACCCTCCGGAAGCCTCCTCCCCGGACCCCGGGTAAGGGGACGAAGGGCACGAGCGGTGGCGCTCGCGGCACCGGCTCCGGGGGCACGCAGCGGGGGCCGGCGAAGCCGAAGGGCTCCGGCTCGAACCGTCCGAAACGACGTGGGAGGTAGGCGATGGAACGAGAGCCGAGCGAGCGGATCGGGCCGGAGGCCGCCGACGACGAGGACGTGGAGGAGCAAGCGGACGCCGTCGCGGATTTCATCGAGGAGCTCCTGGACCGGATGGGCGTCGATGCGATCGCCGAGCCCACCACCCACGCCGGCCACGTCTACGTCGACATCGTGGACGGGCCCGAGGACGACATGGCCCTCCTGATCGGCCGGAACGGGCAGACCCTGGACGCGATCCAGGAGCTCGCGCGAACGGCCGTGGGCCGGCGGCTCGATCAACGGATCAGGGTGCTGATCGACGTCGAGGACTACCGCAAGCGTCAGGACGACCGCCTGATGGAGCGGGCGCGCGCCGTCGCCGAACGGGTCGCGGACTCGGGCCAGGAGGAGCGCCTGGATCCGATGAACGCCTACGAGCGCAAACTGGTGCACGACGCCGTGGGCGAGGTCGACGGGGTCGAGAGCGTCTCGGAGGGGACCGACCCGGACCGGTTCGTCGTGGTCCGGCCTGCCTGAGACCTGCGCGAGTCGTGTTTCACGTGAAACATGAGGGTTGGACCCCGGGCGCGCTTCCCGCGAAGGCCCGTGAGAAGCTGGACCGGTTGCGAGGCCTGCTCCGGGACCGGGCGGTACCCGCGGGACTGGTCGCATCCGCTGACTCGGAGGATCTCGAGGACCGACACATCCTCGACAGCCTGCGCGGCGCCCCGCTGATCCCAGGCTCGGCGCGGGATGCGGTGGACCTGGGATCGGGGGCAGGCCTACCGGGCATCCCACTCGCGATCGCGCTCCCCCACGTCGCGTTCACGCTCGTGGACTCGAGGCGTCGCCGCGTCGCCTTCCTCGAGCTCGTCGTGGACGACCTCGAGCTGGCCAATGTGGCGGTCGTCGGAGGCCGTGTGGAGGAGCTGGCTCCCGGGTTCGACATCTGCGTGGCACGCGGGTTCGCCGGGCCGGCTCGGAGCTGGGAGGCCGCCGAGCGCCTGCTGCGCCCCGACGGGCGACTCCTCTATTGGGCGGGAGCGAGCTTCGAGGCCGGTGAGGTGGCGGAGACCGCTCGCGTGCTCGGTCTGGGCGAGCCCGCCCTTGAAAGCGGAGGGCCCATCGTTATCATGGCTCGACAGTGAGCACCGCCTCCCCTCGTGCGTCCCGCACGCCACCGGCTCCGGCCTCGAGCGGCGCTGCGCCGACCAAGCCCAAGCGAAGCGTCAAGCAGAAGAGACCGGCCGTGCCGGAGACGCCCGGCCGGGCCCGGATCATCGCGATCGCGAACCAGAAGGGCGGGGTCGGCAAGAGCACGACGGCCGTGAGTCTCGGTGCCGCCCTGGCCGAGATCGGATACCGCGTGCTCGTGGCCGACCTCGACCCCCAGGGCAACGCCTCGACGGGGCTCGGCATCCGCCACGATGCTCGAGACGTGACCGTGTATGACGTCGTCGTCGCCGAGGCCGACATCCACCGGGCGATCGTCCCGACGCCGCTGGAGCGGCTCCACGCGGTGCCCGCCACGATCGACCTCGCGGGGGCCGAGATCGAGCTGGTCTCCCAGTTCTCCCGTGAGACCCGGCTCAAGAAGGCGATCGAACCGGTGGCCGAAGGCGTCTACGACTTCATCCTCCTCGACTGCCCGCCGTCGCTCGGATTGCTCACGATCAACGCGCTGACCGCCGCCGAGGAGCTGATCGTCCCGATCCAGTGCGAGTACTACGCGCTCGAGGGTCTGGGACAGCTGCTCAGGAACGTCTCGCTCGTGCAGCAGAACATAAATGCCGGGCTGAGACTCTCCGGCATCGTGATGACGATGTTCGACCCCAGGACCAAGCTCTCCGAGCAGGTCGTCCAGGAGGTCCAGCGGCACTTCGGGGAGCTCGTGTACGACGTCATAATCCCGAGGACGGTCCGACTGTCCGAGGCTCCGGGCTTCGGGCAGCCGATCACCGCTTACGACGCCCGATCGCGCGGCGCCGAGGCGTACCGCCAGCTCGCCAGAGAGGTCGCGCTCCGGCCGCCGCCCGACTCACCGATGCCGTCGTTCGAGGACCTTCCCGTCGCCGTCACGATGGAAGAGGCGGGACGAGGGCGACCCGAGACCGAGGACGCCGCGGTCGAGGCCGAGCCTCCCGCGGCGCCGATCGCGGACGAAGCCGATCCCCCACCGGAGGCCGTGATGGTGGCCGATGAAGAGCCGATCGTGCTCCCCGACCAGGCAGAGGTCTTCTCCGACACTGCCGAGGAGCCCGAGCCGGAGCCGCCGTCGGTTCCTGAGAACGCCCCTCGGGCGGAGGCGGCGTCTCCGGCTCCACCGCAGCCGCAGGTGTCGGCGCCGCCCGCCCAGGAACCCCCGGCTCCGGATGAGGATCTATGGGTCGAGCCTCAACCCGAACCGGAGCCCAGGGTGAAGCGGCCCTCCAGCCCGGCCCGCCCCGGCGAGCTACCCCAGCGGCGAGTCGTGGTGATCGACGAGGATCAGGACATCGACATCGTCGCCGGGCAGGAGGCGCCGCCCGCGCCGCCGGAGGATGATGAGCAGCCGGGGATGGCCGAGATCGGCGCCACCCTCAGTGAGGACAGCGGCCGCAAGCGACGCTGGCGGATGTTCCGTAGGGGAGGGGATCGATGACGAAGCGAGGCGGCCTTGGCAGGGGATTGTCGGCGCTGATCCCCGGAGCACCTGACGCGGGGGAGACCAGCACCGGCCTCCTGCAGGTTCCCGCCAATGCGATCTCCCCTAACCCGAGGCAGCCCAGGAGCCGCTTCGACGACGAGGCCCTGAACGAGCTCGCGGCGTCGATCCGAGAGGTGGGGATCCTCCAGCCGATCGTGGTCCGCCGCGCCGGGCAGGGCTACGAGGTCGTCACGGGGGAGCGGCGGCTCCGCGCCGCCAAGCTCGCCGGCCTGGCGACGGTCCCGGTGGTCCTGCGGGATTCCGACGACGCCGACCTCCTTCGCGAGGCGCTGATCGAGAACATCCACCGCGAGGACCTCAACCCGGTCGAGCTGGCCGAAGCCTTCCGGCAGCTGCTCGACGACCTGGGACTGAAGCAGGAGGAGCTCGCGGAGCGCGTCGGGGTGTCTCGATCCCATATCGCGAACACGATCCGGCTCCTCGCGCTGCCGCTCGAGGTACAGCAACTGCTGGCCGACGACCGCCTGTCGGCCGGCCACGCTCGTGCGCTTCTGGCGCTGGGTGAGCCCGAGGCGATCACGTCGCTCTCGCTGCGCGTGGTGGCCGAGGACCTCTCGGTCCGCGAGACGGAGGACATCGTCCGCCGGTACGTCGAGGGTCCGGCGCAGAAGGAGCCGGCGGCGAAGGAGACGAAACCCGCGCCGGAGGACGACCCCAACCTCGCGGAGGTCGAGGAGATCCTCTCGGAGCAACTCGCGACGCGCGTATCGATCCGGATGAGCCGGAAGCGCGGCCAGGTCCTGATCGACTTCGGGTCCGCCGACGATCTCGAGCGGATCGTGTCCGAGATCGTGGGCTCGGGTCCAGGGTTGGCCCCGGACTGAGTGATATCGTCATACAAGGGGCGTCCACGGCTCCCGGAGCCCACCGATCCGAGATGCAAAGCGCGACCGCGTCCTCAGGTGAGGCTGCCGGGAGGAGCCGGCGGAACCGGCGTCTGTCCTGGGGTGCCCGGGCGTTCGGGCGCCCGGGCACCAGCCGCCGGACGGCCGACGATCAGGTAGATGATCGCGCCGACGAACCCGGCCAGGACCACGATCAGGACCCACACGAGCTTGTTGCCCGCTTTGAACATCGAATCGTCGGGAACCCGTACGACGTCGACGATCGCCCAGATCCAGAGCGCCAAACCTGCGATGCCGAAGAGGATGAAGAAGACGAAGAAGCCTGCGGCGAAGCCATCGGTGGACACGATCGGCCTTCCCTCGAGGTGGCGGTAGCGTAGCGCCGTGGCCGACGAGGTCCGGTACCCGAGCGAGACAGAGCGAGCCGCCAGGGCCGCGTTGCTCGGCCTCGTGATCGGGTTGGTCCTCGCGGCGCTCGCCCGGCGCGCCTAGCCGCCGAAGAACCGGCGGACGCCCGCCGCCACGGCTCTGCCGACACGCGGGCCGAGGTCCGGCTGCGACAGGAGCTCCTGCTCGCGAGGCCCGAGGCCGGTGAGCGGCTCGACCTGCACGGCCGGCATGCGTGTCTCGCGGAGCTGGGCGATCGTGAGCGGCTGGATGCGGCCGGCGAGCTCCAATTCGGCCTCCAGCTCCTCGAGGATCAGCTGCGCGAGCACCAGGCCGCTTGGGGAGTGGGTCGTTCGGCTGCCGAAGTAGGAGCACACGGGGCCGCCGGGTCCGTGCCGGTCACGGGCGGTGAGCTCGACCGTGATGCACGCGGCCGCACCCGCCCGATTGGCAGAGCGCGCGCGATCGGAAGGTGCCGACTCGGCGCCGTCGCCGGTGAGCAGCCGCGGGTCGGCGCCGGCCGCGCGGAGCTCGACGACGAGCGCCTCGGCGGCGCGCCGGTGTGCGTCGCCGTGCATGGGTCCTTCGCCGAGATCCACCACGATCACGCGACCCTGGATCGAGCCTCGAGGCGTCGTGAGCTCCTCGCGCTCCCGGACGACCGCGCGAGACGGGCCGGCTTCCGGCGGCCGCATGCGGCGCAGGACCGAAAGCGTGTGCGGGCCGACGATCCCGTCGGGTTGGTCGCCGACGTTGCGCTGGAACTGACGGAGCGCCGTGTCGGTCCTGGGTCCGTAGAGTCCGTCCTCCTTGCCGGCGTCGAAACCGAGAGCGTTCAGCTTGCGCTGCAGCTCACGGACGTCGTCGCCGCGGAAGAGCGGCGAGCGGTGGTAGAGGGTGCGGTCGCCGAGACGCCATCCTGCCTCGACGAGCTGCTCCCAGGTGTCGGCGCCCACGAGCCCGTCCACGCGCAGGTTCCGTTCGCCCTGGAACCAGCGGACGGCGGCCTCGGTCGAGACCCCGAACGTGCCACCGCGCTCGTCCTCGTCGATGACGGCGCCGAGCGCGACCAGCCGCGCTTGGATGTCGGCGACCTCCGGTCCGCGCTCATCCCGACCGTAGACGCGCATCGTGCGACGAGTCTGCGTGCCGTCCGATTCAGCG
>DASQTT010000140.1:0-4688 GCA_035641735.1 Actinomycetota bacterium
GCCGGCGCGACCGCCGTGGCGGTGCCGCCGGGAGCCGCCGCCACGCCGGCCGGCGCGTGCTCGTCGGCGGACGGCGGGACCGCGGCCGGCTTCGGCTTGGCTCGAGGTCTCCTGGGCCGAGGCGGCGGCTCCAGCACCTCGCGGGGCTTCGCCGCCTTCGTGGCCTTGCCGCCGGAGGCACGCAGCCGCGGGACGAGGTCCTCGGGCACGCTGGAAGAGGCGGACTTCCCCGCCACGCCCATCTTCTCCAGCGTCTCCAGCAGCTCCTTGCTGCTGACGCCGAGCTCCTTGGCGAGCTCGTGGATCCTCATCGTTCCTGCAACGCCTCCTCGATCAGGGTCTGTAGCCTAGCGAGTTCCTCCTGGTCCATCCCCGTGCGCAGCGCCCACGCGATCGCGCCGCGACCCACCGCCGCCTCCACGCAGTCGACCGCGAGATGGACGTACGCACCCCGCCCCGGCGCCACGGCCTCGGGATCCGTTCGCACGCCCTCCGGCGTGCGCGCGATCCGCAGGAGCTCAGCCTTGGGGGCTCGCAACCGGCAGCCGACGCACGTCCGCACCGGCTCCGGGGCCACGGCGGCTCATTCCGCGGCCTGCGCCTCCGCGGGCGCGGCCTCGGCGACGGACCGCTCCTGGGATCCGTCGATCGACTCGTCCTCGACGCTCGCCGGCTCGTCAGGAAGCTCGACCGTCGGCTCGTCGGGAGCCTCCGCGGCCGGCTCGCTGGGGGCCGCGGGCGGCTCGGGGGCCGTGACCGCCGGGGCCGGCCTCGGCGCCGGGACCTCGTGCGCCTGGCTCTCGGACTTGATGTCGATCCGCCAGCCGGTCAGCCGGGCCGCGAGCCTCGCGTTCTGGCCTTCCCGCCCGATCGCGAGCGAGAGCTGGTAGTCCGGCACGATCACCAGCGCCGTCTGCGTCGCAGGGTCAACCGTGACCTCCTTCACCTTGGCCGGCTGCAGCGCGTTCGCTACGAAGGTCGCCGACTCGTCCGACCACGGGACGACGTCGATCTTCTCGCCCCGGAGCTCGTTGACGACCATCCGGACGCGCGAACCCTTGGGTCCGACGCACGCACCGACCGGATCGACGGCCGGCTCGTTCGACGCCACGGCGATCTTCGACCGGTGGCCCGGCTCCCGCGCGACCGCCATGATCTCGACGATCCCCTCCTCGACCTCGGGTACCTCCATCGCGAAGAGCGTCTTCAGCAGGCCGGGATGCGTCCGGGACACGACGATCTGCGGCCCTTTCGTTCCGCGACGGACCTCCGTGATGTACGCCTTGAGGCGCTCGCCGTGGCGGAGCGGCTCCGACGGGACCTGCTCCCCCTGCGGGAGGAGCGCCTCGACCTTGCCGAGGTCGAGCAGCGTGTATCGGCGCTCCTGCTGCTGGACGATGCCGGTGACGACGTCGCCCTCACGGCCCGCGAACTCCTCGTAGGTCATCTCCCGCTCCGCGTCGCGGAGCTTCTGGAAGATCACCTGCTTGGCCGTCTGGGCGCCGATACGACCCTTGAAGTCGTCGGTGACCTCCACCTCCTGCTCGGAGACGACCCGCATCTCGACGCCGGGCTGCTCGCCCTCCTCGATCGGTGGGACGTCGATCTCCTCGAGCTCCTGCTGCCACATCCGGAGGTCTCCGGTCTCGGGATCGATCTCCGCGCGGAAGCCGACGAACTCGTCGTCCGCCTCGGGATGCTCCGGCTTCCAGTGCGCCTTGTAGGCGGAGGCCATCGCCTCCTCGAGCCCCTGCAGGATCGTCTCGAAGGCGATCCCCTTCTCGCGCTCGAGCTCGCGCAGCGCCGCGATCATCTCGGCGTTCATCGCCCGCTCCTCTTCAGTTCCTGGTCCCAATCCACCACGGTCCGGGCCGCGGCCACGTCCGACAGCCGCACCGGATGCTCGCCCTCGGGCGTCGCGATCCGGATCTCATCGTCCTCGGCGCGGCGGAGCTCGCCCTCGATCACACCATCGGCGTGCCGGACGCGCACCTGCTCGCCGACCGCACGCCGGAAGTCCTCCGGACGCCGGAGCGGCCGCTCCAGCCCCGGCGTCGTGACCTCCAGCCCGTAGGGACCCGGCTCGAAGCCTTCGAGATCCAGCCGGCGGGAGACCTTCTCGGAGATCCGCGCGATCGTGTCGACGTCCACGCCGCCGTCACGGTCGACGATCACGCGGAGCAGACGGCGACCGCCTTCCCGACCGAAGGTCACGTCGACGAGCTGGAGACCGGCGCCCTCCACGACGGGCCTGATCAACGTCTCCGCGTCCACGTGTTCCCTCCCTCGTCGGTTCGCGCGACCTCGCTCTTCATGAAAGAAGTGGGCGACGAGCCCACTTCTGGCCGTGCAGATGGTCCTCTCGACCGCCAGTATAGACACGGCCCACGTGTTCGAGCCGCGATCGGACGCGGGAGCGCTACGGGGCGGTCTCGAGGAGGGCGGCGGTGGCCGCCACCACGTCCGCGAGCGGCGTCTGCGAGCGTTCGCCGGTCGCCCTGAGCTTCAGATCGGCGGTCCCGGCCGCGATGCCCCGCGAGCCGATCACCACCTGGACGGGGTATCCGACCAGGTCGGCGTCCGCGAACTTCACGCCGGCGCGCTCCCCCCGGTCGTCCAGGACGGCCTCGATCCCGCGCGCCACCAGCTCCGCGTGGATGCGCTCCGCCTCGCCGCCGACCTCCGCATCGTCCGCGTTCGCCATGATCACCGTGACCTCGTACGGCGCGAGCGCCCGCGGCCAGATCATCCCGGCGTCGTCGTGGCGCTGCTCGACCGTCGCCGCCATGATCCGCGTGATCCCGATCCCGTACGAGCCCATCACGTAGGGCCGCTGCGACCCGTCCTCGTCCTGGAACGTCGCGCCGAGCGGCTCCGAGTAGTACGTGCCGAGCTGATAGATGTGCCCGACGACGATCGAGCGTCCGATCGTGAGCCGTCCGCCGTCGACCGGACAGCGATCCCCTTCACGGATCCGCACGAGATCCGCCCAGCGGTCCACGCGGAAGTCTCGATCGAGGTTCGCTCCGGTCACGTGAACGTCGGCACGGTTCGCGCCCGTCGCCCAGTTCACCCGGCTGCGGACCGAATGGTCCCCGAGGATCGTGACGTGGGCGCCGAGGCCTTGGGGCCCGACGAACCCCTTGGGGAACCCGCGGGTCGCGAAGTCCTCGTCGTCCAGAGGCCGGACCCGCTCGGGGAAATAGAGGCGTTCCAGCTTCTCCTGCCCGACCTCCCGATCGCCGGGAACGAGGACGGCCACCGTTCTGCCCTCGACGTCGAACAGGATGCACTTCAGGGTGGCCTCCCTCGGCACGCCCATCTGCTCCACCATCAGGTCGATCGTGACCGCCCCGGGGGTGTCGACCTCGACGAGCGGCTCGAGCTGGTCCGGTGGCGACGGCTCCGGGGCCATCGGGGTCGCCGCCTCCGTGTCCGCGAGGTAGTCGCCGTTCTCGCAGCGAACGAAGACGTCCTCGCCGACGTCGGCCAGCGCCATGAACTCGTGATTCACCCCACCCCCGATCGTCCCGGGATCGGCCTCGACGACGACGTAGTCCAGACCCAGGCGGTCGAAGACCCGCTCGTAGGCTTCGTACATCACGCGGTAGGACTCCCGCAGGCCTTCCTCGTCGCGGTCCAGGGAGTACGCGTCCTTCATCAGGAACTCCCGAGCACGGAGGAGCCCGTACCGGGGACGGAACTCGTCGCGGTACTTCCACTCGATCTGGTAGACGTTCGACGGCAGGTCGCGGTAGGAGGGCAGCTCGGTCTGGGCGAGCGCCGCCACGACCTCCTCCTGGGTCGGACCGAGCAGGAACTCCCGACCGTGGCGGTCCGGGAACCGGAAGAGCAACTCCCCGTAGGCGTCCCATCGGCCGGTCGCCTTCCAGGGCTCGGCGGGGAGCACGATCGGCATCCGGAGCTCCTGGGAACCGGCGGCCTCCATCTCCTCGCGCACGATCCGCTCGATCTTCGCCGTCGTCCGGAAGCCGAGCGGCATCGTCGTGTAGATCCCCGCGGCGGTCTTCCGGATGAACGCGGCGCGCAGCAGCAGGCGATGCGAGGGGACCTCGGCCTCCGCCGGGTCGTCTCGGAGCGTGCGCGCGAAGAGCCTCGACAGCCGCATGAGCGGCTAAGGATAGCGGCGGCCCCGCCGCCGGCGAGGCTCGCTAGACGTCGTCGAGCGTCGCGATCACCTGCTGCCAGACGTCCGTCGTCGCTCCGGCGCCGACGTCCAGCGGGTACGCGCCGTACACGGCGACGGTCGTCGGGACCACGGGATCTCGTGCGATCGCCGTGTAGTCGCCCCAGCGCTCGGGGTCTCCGGTGCTGAACTCGTACCTGGCCTCCCCCACCCGATACACCGCTTGCTCGGCCGACCGCTCGGCGGGGTGCACCACCGCGGCGTACGCCGAGAGGCACTCATCCAGGCCGGCCCCCGCGTAGTTCAGCCACACGTTGCCGTCGGCGTCGGTCGCCACCGAGGGCCACGCGGAGTCGCGGCCCGCGGCACCGACCTTCCCGGACCGGGTCACGTCCGAGTTCGACAGCCTCGTAGCCGGATCGACCTCCCACCACTTGACGAGCGACTCGATCGGCCCACCGCCCCTGTTCCCTTTGATGGCGGTCGCCGTGTAGAGCCGTCCGAGATCCGCGTCCCAGAACGCCGACGTCAGCCGGAGGTC
>DASQTT010000141.1:0-3130 GCA_035641735.1 Actinomycetota bacterium
GTGCTCTGAAGGAGCGGTTCGAGCCGCGCCTCAAGACCCGCCTGTTCGCGGGCCTCGCCGCCGGCGCAGTCGTCGGCGGCGTCCTGGGCTTCGTGGTGGGACTCCTGGCCTTCGACGGCCGCTTCGGCGCGACGATCGCCACGACGATCGCCGGTGCGGTTGCGGGGCTCGTCTACGGAGCCATCGTCGGATCGTTCGCAGGCTTGGAGTCACCGGATCCCGGAGCCGAGCCCTCCGAGACACCGCATCCGCTCGGCGAGCCGGCCGTCGAGGAGGAGGACGAGGACCCGCTGCATCCCTCCGACGGCCCGTAGCGTCGGGCTCAGCCCCCGGATGGCTCGTCGTCCGTGGCCTTGCGCCAGAGCGGGATCACGAACCACGTGCCGACGAACAGCGCCAGCACGAGGAGCGCGACCGGTGCGGCGACCGACGTGCCGAACAGCACGTCCGTCACCAGGAAGACCACCATCGCCATCGCGAGTGCCAGGAGGACGAGACCCCCGATCGCGAAGACGTTCGAGATCTGGAGCATGCGTTCCTTGTCGCCCTCGCGGAAGCGGATCCGATGGTAGGCCGCAGGGAGCGTGAGCGCCGCGATCGCTCCGACGGTGAGGAGGACGGACAGGAAGTAGAGGAGATGCTGTGTGTCGGTGAGGTTCGGGAACCGGCTCGAGAACGGCACCGTCAGCAGGAAGGCCAGGATCACCTGGACGCCGGGAAGGATGACGCGGAGGCCGTTGAGGAGCTCGATCAGCTCGCGATCGATCCGCTCCTTCCCGGATTCGCCGGGCTGCGGCCCGGCCGTCCGATCGTCGGGATCGCTCATGGAGCCGCCATTATCCCGTCGTGGGGGCACATCCGGACCGGCTGTAGGAACAGACCCACGGATCCGAGGTCGGGACGGCGCACCGCGTGTTGGAGCAGCGCGAGGCGTCGTAGCGGAGACCGGATCCCGCGTCAGCCGCCGGCCTTGCGTCGCAGCTTCTCGAGCGACTGCGAGACCAGACGGGACACGTGCATCTGCGAGATCCCGAGCTGGTCGGCGATCTCGGTCTGCGTGAGCCCCTCGAAGAATCGCAGGTAGAGGATCGCGCGTTCTCGCTCCGGAAGATCGCGCAGCGCCGGCGCGACGCTCAGCCACTCCTCGGAGACCTCGTAGCTCCGATCCTCCGTGCCGATCGCCTCGGCGGCCGTCGAGGTCGCGTCGCCGATCGGAGCGTCCAGGGAGTCCGTCGTGTAGGCCTGGAGCGCGTCGAGCGCCATCAGGACGTCGTCCTCTCCGATGTCGGCCGTCACCGCGATCTCCTGGATCGTCGGGGCCCGGCCCTTCTCCTGCCACAGGCTCGACACGGTCCGGTTCACGAGGATCGCGGTCTCCTGCACGTTCCGAGGGACGCGCAGCGCCCACCCACGGTCGCGGAAGTGACGCTTCAGCTCGCCGACGATCGTCGCGGCCGCGTAGGTCGAGAAGGGCACGCCTCGCTCGGCGTCGAACCGGTCGATCGCGTTCAGGAGTCCCAGCGACGCCGTCTGTGTCAGGTCGTCCACGGGTTCCCCGCGGCCCGCGAAGCGACGCGCGAAGTATTCGGCGAGGGGCAAGAACTCACGCGCGAGCTCCTCGCGCGCATCCGGATCCGGACGGCGGGCGAACAGCGCCGCGATCTCCTCCTCGGACCGGGAGGACCGGGCCGCGTCTCTCACCGAGCGACACGCTCGCTGCGCTTCTGGAAGACGATGGAGGGCAAGCCGTCGCCGTCTCGGTCGAGCGTGACGTCGTCGCTCAACCCCTTCACGACCATCCACGGCCACGAGGTGACCGCCCGGTCGGAGGGCCATTCCTTCGCGGATCCGTCGGCGCTGATGCGAACGTCGAGCGTGTGGAGATCGCGGCGGATCGTCAGTCGCAGCGAGGTCGCGTCGGCCTCGTCGAGGAGGAGGGACGCGGCCTCGGTGACCGCGAGACGAACCTCCTCGATCTGGTCGATCGCCATGTCGAGGCGCGCGGCGACGCCGGCAGCGACGTTCCGGAGCACCTGGACGAATTCGGGAGTGGCGGGAACGACGGCGGAGACGGCGGGGGAGTCGGTCACGTGCTGCCTATACTACCGATGCCGATCCGGTGGACCCCGTCGAGGAAGGACGCGCCCGTGGACCTATCGCTCGATCAACGGAAACACGGTGACTGGGTCGTGGTTGAGGTCGCCGGCGAGCTCGACCTCTACACGGCGCCGAACTTCCGTGACTCCGTCCTCCAGGCCGCGTCGAACGACAGCGCGCCGAAGGTGATCGTCGATTTCCATCGCCTCGGATTCATCGACTCGTCCGGGCTCGGCGCGATCATCGCGTGCCTGAAGCACCTCCGCGAACGAGGCGGCGAGCTCACGCTGGCCGCGCCCGAGGACTCGGGACTCCGTCGCCTGCTCGAGCTCACCGGCCTGGACCGCGTCCTCACGGTGCATCGGTCGGTCGACGAGATCTCCGCGGACTAGGGTCGTCGTGCCGGACTCGGCGCTCACCGTCGCCCGCGATCCCGCGCTCGCCGTCGTCGTGCGGATCTTCGTCGGAGCCGTCGCCGAGCGCTGGAACGTGCCGGAGGCGGCGCGGGACGACCTGCGCCTGGTGGCTTCGGAGCTCTTCGCCGGGGTGGTCGAGGCCGGTGCCGGCCAGGACGTCACGTTCACGATCACGGTGGATGGCGACCGCGTGAGCCTCCATACCACGGGAGTGGACCCGCTCGGTCCCGACGGATCGGCGGATCCCGACGGTTGGGCCGGTCGGCTCGAGCTGATCCAGGCGCTCTTCCCGGACGCCGCCGTGGGGCGATCGGTCCGGATCAGCGTGCCGGCGGAAACCTCAGATCGCCTCTAGCCGCGCGCTTCCCAGCAGCCGGACCCCGCTGGAGGCGTGCGGGATTGGACGCTCCCGGGCCTGGGTATAGCCCCCCCGACTAGGCCCGAAAGGAGGCCACGACATGCGTGCGATCCATGAGCACGACACGGACACCACCACCAGAGACACGAGGGCCGTGGACACGGCTCCCTCTCCGTGGCTGGCGGTCCGGGTGATCTTCACGGTCGCCGCCGCCGTGCTGCTGCTGGTCGGGAGCTTCTTCGAATGGACCGGCGGGACG
>DASQTT010000142.1:0-3568 GCA_035641735.1 Actinomycetota bacterium
TCCGGACGGTGCGCCTCGGACACGAACGACCACTGGTGTGGACGTTCTTCACAATCGCCAGGTGGCGTCCGCGTCAGATCTACGATCGCGGGTACTTCGTCGTCGAGCTCGACACGCGCGGAGACCAGTCCGTCGATTACGTGGTCCTGCTTCGCTCGCGTCGTCAGGAGATGCTCGGAACGCTTCACCGCGTCCTGGCCGACGGAACGCAGGCCGAGATCGCGAAGCTGCAGTCGGACAAGTTTGGCGGTAGATCGGCATGGGTCGCACTGGGGCTGAGGAGGGTCCTCATCGGTCCGCACCGAACGTCGTTCTTCTGGTCGGCGTCCTCGCTCTTCACCGGGACGCAGTGTCCGACAACGTGCATCGACCGGGCCCCCGGTGAAGGCTTTGTCGAAGTGCTGCTGGAGGAGCCCGTCCCAACCCCGACCCCAAGCCCGAGCCCAACGCCGAGCCCGAGCCCGTCGCCGAGTCCATCGCCCACCGCACCGCCTTCACCCTGACGTCGCTGCGGCGACCGGTTTAGCTGACATGCATCGACGGGGCCTTGTTCCGCGTCCTCATCTGACATGCGGCCAGTTCGGGCGGATCAGTGGCTCATCCTCAAGCAGCGGCGTTCCTCGGTCGAAGGTGAATGGCCAAAGGAGGCCTAACACCGCATGTCGCTTGCCGCCGATCGGACCGGCCTTGATCCGGCGTCCGCCGCCGAGCCGTCCGTCGCTCGAGCGACGGGTGCGCCGAAGGAACGCGGTCGCCTCGTTCTGCTCAGCTTCCTGATGTTGTTCGTGGAGCTCGCGCTCATCAGGTGGGCGGGCTCGAACGTCGTCTACCTCTCGTACTTCTCGAACTTCATCTTGCTCGGCAGCTTCCTGGGGATCGGCATCGGATTCCTGCGATCCGGGTCGAAGGTCGGATCGTTCCAGAGAGCGGCGCCTGCCCTCGCGATCTTCGTTCTGTTCGTACTCCTGTTCCCGGTGCACGTCGATCGATCAGGAACGCAACTCATCTACTTCGGAGGGCGGCCGTCCGGACTCCCGATATGGGTGATGTTGCCCGTCATCTTCGTGGCGACGGCACTGATCATGGCGACGATCGCTGACGGCGTCGCGAGAACCTTCGCGAGGTTCGATCCCCTCGAGGCGTACCGCCTCGACATCATCGGGAGCATGCTTGGGATCGCGGCGTTCTCGCTCCTTTCGTTCCTCGAAGCGCCGCCCGTCGCGTGGGGCTCCGTCGCCGCCGTGTGCTTCGCCGCCCTCTTGCTGCGCCGCACGACGATTATCGTGGGGTTGCAGAACGGCGCGGCCCTCATCGTCCTCGTGGCGATCCTCGTGAGCGAGTCGACGTTGCCGAACACCGATTGGTCTCCCTACTACAAGGTGTCGGCCACACCGGGTGCCGGCGGGAAGTACGACGTCAGCGTGAACGGGATCCCCCATCAGGTGATCGAATCGCTCGGCATGCGCCGTGAGACCGAGCCGCTGTACTTCGCACCCTACGAACGCGACCCGGACAACCCGCTGGGCCGCGTGCTGGTCGTCGGCGCCGGAACGGGAAGCGATGTCGCGATCGCCCTGAGCCAAGGCGCGAAGCGCGTCGACGCCGTCGAGATCGATCCACACCTGTACGCACTGGGCAGAGAGCTCAATCCGGAGCACCCCTACCAGGACACCCGAGTTCAGGCCTCCATCAACGACGGGCGGGCGTTCTTGCAGCAGTCGAACCAGCGCTACGACATGATCCTGTTCGCCCTACCCGACTCACTGACGCTCATCGCCGGGCAGTCTTCTCTCCGCCTCGAGAGCTACCTCTTCACGGCGCAAGCCATGCGCGTGGCGAGGGATCACCTCACGCCCCGAGGCATGTTCGCCATGTACAACTACTACCGCGAGCAGTGGCTCGTCGATCGCCTGGCCGGAACGCTGAACGAGGTCTACGGACATCCGCCCTGCATCGACGCGACGGGGACGGTGGGCCACTTCGCCGTCCTCACGACGAGCACCGATCCTGGAGCTGTCTCATGCGAGACGGTGTGGCAACCGGCGGAGCGGGACGTGCCGCCGCCGGCCACCGACGACCACCCCTTCGTCTACCTCCGGACCCCGTCGATCCCGTCGATCTACCTCCTGACGCTGGGTCTGATCCTGCTCGTATCGATCCTCGTGGTCAGGCTGAGCGTCGGACGTCAGCGCGGGATGAGGGCATACCTGGACCTGTTCTTCATGGGAGCGGCCTTCCTCCTGTTGGAGACGAAGAGCGTCGTCCAGTTCGCCCTTCTCTTCGGAACCACGTGGTTCGTCAACGCCTTGGTGTTCGGAGGCGTCCTCCTTTCGGTGCTGGCAGCGATCGAGGTTGCGCGACGGTTCCGCGTCACCCGCCCCGGTCGCCTCTATGCGGCGCTCCTCGCGGTCCTGCTCGTTGCGTGGATCGTGCCGCCGGGATCGCTGCTCTCCCTTTCGATCGTTCCGCGCTTCCTCGCTGCTGTTGCGATCGGGTTCGGCCCGATCTTCGTGGCGAACCTCATCTTCGCCGAGCGATTCAGGAACGTTGGATCATCCGTGTTCGCGTTCGGGGCGAATCTCCTCGGCGCGATGGTCGGTGGGGTGCTCGAGTACGGCGCCCTCGTGGTGGGCTATCGCGTGTTGCTCATCGTCGTCGCGGCCTTATACCTGCTGGCGTTCGTATGCCGCCCGAAGGACACCGCGAAGGCGGGGAACGGCAAGGTGTCGCCAGCGTGGAAGCTGCCGCGTTCTCGACTGTCGCGGAGCGTGCCGAGCGCGACGTCGTGACGTTGCACGAGATCTATGAGCGTTGGAAGGCAGATCCTCACGCGAGCTTCTACGCACAGTGCAGCGGGGAGTCAATCCACCCCCGCGGCTCCGTCGGCGATGGGACCTGTAGAGTCATTTTGGCTGCGGTAGCGGTGTGCAAGCGCGTGGCTCAGAGTTTCCGAAGGTGAACACGGGGACGTAGCTCAGTTGGTAGAGCACCTGCTTTGCAAGCAGGGGGTCGGCGGTTCGAGTCCGCTCGTCTCCACAGTGAAGGCCGACGGCTGCGGGTACTGTCGGCCGATTCCCTACTACGCCGAAAGCGTCAGGTGACTCGACGCGTGGGAGGGCGTCCGGATGACGTCCGATCCCATCCCAAACCCACGTCGTTTACACCCTCACGATCCGGGAGGCCAGGATCTGTTCGCCGGCCAAGATCCTCACGGCGGTGTGCCTGTCTCTCAGCTGGCCGACCGAGGTGACGGCGCCTTCGATGAGGGCGACCGTCGGGACCCGGACGAACCTGACCTGATCGTCTTTGATGAACTCGTTCAGGTCCGTCCTGGCTGGGATGTCTACCTCGGAAACGACGATCCGAACCATCGCGCCTGCGCCCCCGCCCGGTTCCTGCACGCCGCGCGAGGTTATGAACACCCCTGCGGTAGCCACTATGGCCAGGATCGCGACGACGACGATGAGCCGTCTACCGTTCATCAGCATCCGCCCTGTGTCCTTCCTCACCACGCGGCAGTCTCCTTTGGCGGCGCGCCTGGATCGACACTTGCATCCCGTGGCCAACA
>DASQTT010000143.1:0-2754 GCA_035641735.1 Actinomycetota bacterium
GCGCAGCCGCGATCCGCCAGCGCCCGCCACTCCGCGTCGGTCTCGATCCCCTCGGCGACCGCGGTCATCCCCAGGTTCGCCGCGAGCGACACCATGGCCGAGACCATGCTGGCGTTCTGCGGATCGCTGTTCAGGTCGCGCACGAAGGAGCGGTCGATCTTGAGGATGTCGACCGGGAGGTAGCGCAGCCGTGCGAGCGAGGAGTACCCGGTCCCGAAGTCGTCGATCGCCAGCCGGAGGCCGCGATCGTGCAGCTCCTGCAGGATCGCCAGCGTGCGGTCCGGGTTCGTCATCGCGGCGGACTCCGTCATCTCGACGGTGACCCGGCCCGGGTCCATCCCCGCGCGGAGGATCGGCGACACGATCCGGTCGGCGATGTCCTCCTGCCAGAGCTGCCGCGGGGACAGGTTGAAGGCGATCTCGAGCTCGAGTCCCTCCGCGCGCCACGCGGCGTCCTGGCGGCAGACCTCCTCGATCACCCACGCGCCGATCGTCTCGATCAGCCCCATCTCCTCGGCGAGCGGGATGAACTCGCCCGGAAGCACGAGACCTCCACGAGGGTCGGGCCAACGGATCAGGGCCTCGACGCCGGTCATCTTCGCGGTCTCGAGATCGATCAGCGGCTGGTAGTGGAGCGTCCATTGCTCGTGTTCCACCGCGCGTCGGAGCCTCGTCGACAGCGAGAGCCGCTGGATCGAGTCAGCGTCCGCCGCCGAATGGATCACGTAGCCGCCGGGGCCCGATCGCTTCGAGCGGAACATCGCGGTCTCGGCGTTCTTCAGCAGCATCGCGGCGTCGGAGGCGTCGTCCGGGTACGCACTGATCCCCAGGCTCGCCGTCACGTAGAGCTCCGTGTCCTGGACCGTGAAGGGCCGGCGCAGCGCTTCCTGGATGCGCAACGCCACCGACTCCGCAGCGACCGTGACGCCTTCGCGGGCACCCTCGGGCGGGGGCGTGCGATCGAGGTCGGCGAGGAGCAGGAGGAACTCGTCTCCGCCCGGCCGCGCGATCAGGTCGGTGTCACGCGTCGCGTCGCCCAGGCGATGGGCGAATTGCACGAGCAGGTCGTCGCCCGCCTGGTGGCCGAGCGAGTCGTTCACGAGCTTGAAATCGTCGAGGTCCACCGTCACGACGACGACCCCTTGGTCGTGCCGCTTCGCGCGCGAGAGCGAAAGACCGAGGAGCTCGTCGAACATCGTCCGGTTCGGCAGGCCCGTCAGCTTGTCGTGATACGCGAGGAACGCGATCCGCTCCTCCGCGACCTTGCGGTCGGTGATGTCGAGCATCACGCCCTGGATCGACTCGGGCTGGCCCTGCTCGTCGGAGAGGACGATCGCGCTATCCCGGAACCACACCGTGCGTCCGTTCTTGGCGACGAGGCGGTAGTCGAACACGAAGGCCCCGCCCGTGGCGCGCCCGCGCAGGTAGGTCGACTTCGCCTGCTCCCGGTCGTCGGGATGGAGCATCTTCTCCCAGAGCTGCGGGTCCTCGATGTACTCCTGCGGGCTGTACCCCAGGATCTCCTCGATCTGCGGGCTGACGTAGGTCGTGGACATCTCCTCGTCGGCCGCGTCGATGTACACGATCGCCGGGATCTGCTCGACGAGAGCCCGATATTTCGTCTGGGCGCGGTAGAGCTCTGCCTGGACGCCTCGGTAGCGCTGTTCCAGGTCCACCTGCGGTCGCTCCTCCCGGGGAGCGTCGAACCGGCCCCCCGGGGCGGTCGGATCCTCGATCGGTGGCTCGGATGCGGTCATGGGGTCGTTCGAGCAGCCGCACGGGCGGCGCTGGAGGGAACATCGACGGCCGGGCCCGGCAACTTGACCGCCCGTTCAGCCGGGATGGGTCAGCAGCCGGACTCGTCCGGGAGCAGGGGCCGGAACAGCACCGAGAAGCGCTCCCCGGCGTCCGTCCACGGCGTCAGCTGGTTGGCGCGCGACGCTTGTTCGCGCACGACGTTCCATGCGTCCCCGGACAGCGTTCCGCACCGGTAGCCGGTCGGCTGGGTCGGCTCGCCGAAGCGGCCGAGGGAGCCGGCGGGCCATGCGATCGGCTCCTGGTGGAGGTCGTCGACCTTGCGGTAGTCGCTCACGAAGACGCGAGCCGCCTGACTCCGGTAGGTGGTCTCGTCGCCGAGCGAGGCGGCCGGGAGCCACGGCTCAAGGTTGCCGAGCTTGGTGACGAGTCGGCTGAGGCGCTGGCGAGCCTCGTAGACGTCGTCGGGCATGCCCTCGGGGCGTTGGGGCGCCTCGGCGAGGGCGTAGACGCTGATCGTGCGCTCGACACCGGCGGCGTTCACGGTGATGACGGTCGAGGTCGCGTCGGCGATCTGCATCGAGTAGAGGTCGTTCAGGTGATCGGGCACGCCCTCGACCGCGTCGAGGGCTTCTCGCAGGATCGACTGGATGCCGGCCTCGGCGATCGTTCGGGACGAGATCGCCGGGAGCGCCGGCCCGGGGTAGATCGCGATCTGGGCTCCGGGCTGGATCACGGTTCCGTCGCCGTAGAGCGAGAAGATCGGGAGGTTCGTGAGATGCCAGGCAACGTCGATGAGTCCGCCTTCGTACGACACCCGCACCAGCACCTCGCGATCGCCGGTGGCGTGCTCGATCGAGGTTCCTCCGTCTCCAGGGCCGGTCGTGAGGTCGGCACATGCTGAGAACAGCGCGATCGACGACAGCAGCGCACTGACGGACCGGAGCCTCATCACGTCCTCCGTATCGGCGGGTCGAGCTTGGACGTTCAGTGTCCCGC
>DASQTT010000144.1:0-5449 GCA_035641735.1 Actinomycetota bacterium
CACGTGCCGGAGGGACTCTCCCTAACGGGCGAGCGGGTCTCTGCGGGCGCGCTCGCCGAGGGGTCGTGACCGCTCCCGGGCTCAACCCGGCGGGACCCCGGGCCGATTGAGGGAGGATGTCCGAGCCGACCCGGGGGACCCGTTCGCTGCGCCGTGGGCGCGGGTTCCTCGTGGTCGGGGCCGCGGTGGCTGCGATCACGGCCGGTGGACCGGTTGCGCTCGCGACCGACACCTTCCGGTTCCACGGCTCCGGCTACGGCCACGGGATCGGGATGTCCCAGTGGGGCGCGTACGGACTCGCGTCGCAGGGCTGGACCTATCGGGAGATCCTCACCCACTTCTACCGCGGCACGCAGGTGGAACGGGTCCCGTTGCCACGGTCGCTCCGGGTGGGCCTCACGAGCGGTCGCGCCACGATCCATCTCGGGGCACGGAGCGGGCCGGTCGAGCTGTGGCTGGATGCTCCCGGCCGGAAGCACGTGGCGAGGATCCCCGGGGGCGACACCTGGACGGTGACGCGATCCCGGACGCGATCCGCGTACGCGATCCGGAACGAGGCCGGCCGACTCGTGGGCGGACGCCGCTGGGGAGGTCCCGCGTCACCCCTCTTCGCGACGTACGCGGACGCGGGGTCCCGCGTCTTCGTCCCGGAGGCCGACGATCTCTGGCACAACGGTTTCACCTACGCGTACGGTTTCCTCGAGTTCGACCTCATCGGGTGCGCGTCGACGTGCGCGCTGCGGCTCACGAACCAGCTCCCGCTGGAGCGGTACCTGCGCGGCCTCGGCGAGATGCCGAGCAGCTGGCCGGCGGGAGCGCTCAGCGCGCAGGCGGTGGCGGCGCGCACGTTCGCGACGTCACGGATCCGCCGCGGCGGGCTCCGTTCGTCCTGCGACTGCCACATGGGCGACGGGGCGAGCGATCAGGTCTACGTCGGGTGGAGCAAGGAGATCGGTCCGGACGGCGACCGATGGGTCGCGGCCGTCGACGGGACGGCAGGCGAGGTGGTGACCTACGGCGGGACCGTGATCCAGGCGTTCTACGCGGCGTCCGACGGGGGTCACTCCGAGAACGTGGAGGACGTGTGGCACGGGGGCAACTCCGCGTTCGCGATCCCGTACCTGCGAGGCGTGTGCGACCCGGGCGAGTACACGTCGGCGAACCCCTGGACCGACTGGACGAGGAGCTTCACGGCCGCGACCGTGACGATGCGGCTCCGCCCGTACACGGGCTCGATCGGCGGGATCCGACGCTTCACCGACGTGCGTCGCGGCGATTCGGGCCGCATCATCTCGGCGATCGCGCGCGGCTCGAACGGCTCCGCGAGCGTCAGCGGGACCGAGTTGCGATCGGCCTTGGGATTGCCGGACGGGCGGGTCTGGATCAACGAGGACCGCAACATCGTCGGGGCGATCCGGGCTAAGTACGACGGGCTGATGTGCCGGCCCGGCCTCCCCACCTCCGGGATCGCGACCTTCGACCACGGGTCTCGTCAGCTTTTCGCCACCGGTGGGATCTATCGCAACGCCGCGGCGGACCTGACGGTCTGGCTGAAGGGCTCGATCCACGGCGAGTACCTGGGGGTCGGCGGCCCCCGGGGACGCCTCGGGCTCCCGGTGTCCTCGGCCGTCGAGGCGTCGGGCCTGAGCGGACCCGAGACGTGCCGGTCGTGCCGTCGCCTGGTCCTCGAGCACGGGAGGATCTACTTCAAGGACGGCGCCGGCGCCCATGCGCTGTGGGGTCCGGTCCTGTCCGCCTATCTCGCCAACGGAGGAGCGCAGGGCGCGCTCGGATATCCGACGACGAGGGTCCGGGTGGACGCCGACGGCGCGCGGCGCGCCAGGTTCGAGCACGGGACGATCGTGTGCTCCGACGGCGCCTGCGACGTGCGGGCCGCCTGACGCTCAGCAGGGCGCCGCGCCGTTCTCCGGCGCGTTCCCCGTGCACTCGAAGGCCTCGACGAAGCCGTTCACGATGATCGCGGCACGCTCCGGCGTGAGGTCGGCGCCGGCGGGACACGACTGGCGCCGGTTCCACGCCGTGAGCGTGAGGGCCCGGTCCGGCGTGAGGGTCGGGTACGGCGCCACGTACGTCGCCTGATCCTGCGCCGCGATCGCGGCGAGGCGCTCGACGAGGTCGGCCGGCACCCCGCCGGCATCCTCCGGGAGGTAGTAGGCGAAGACGGCTCCGTGCTCGAGCGAGTGCACCGCCTGCGTCTCGGGAGGCTGGGCGTCGAACACCTTCGGCACCTGCGCGAGCGGCGACGGATCGTGGAATCCCGAGGTGGCGGGGGTGTCGTCGTACCCATACGTCGCGCCGGACTGGAGATGCTGCCCCGACGGCGCGCTCGAGGCCGGCTGCTCGACCTCCGTGCAACCCGCAGCCGTCGCCGCCTGCACGGCGGCCTCGGGGATCGCGTTCGGTCCGGACACGCTTCGCAGCACCGTGATGCCGGCGACGGCCGCGACCGCGACGCCGATCGAGGTCACGGTGCGGCGGAGGGCGGACCTGCGCCTCGCGCGGCGGCGCTCCGCCTCGCGGAGCTTGCGGGCTTCCTCCTTGCGCTCCCGCCGAACGACGTTGGCGCCTCCGCGCGGCGCGACGTCCGTCGCGGGGCGGGAGGAGGCAGCCGGGGCGGCGCCGGGTCGCGGGGGTCGTCGTTTCCGTTTCTTCGCCATCAGAGCCCGGCTCCCGGCTCGGGGGCGTCTCCCTGGTAGTCGCGCGAGGACGACGTCGGGAAGCTGTACTGGGACGTGAAGTCGTAGGCGACCGCGAGGTCCACCCGGTCGCACAGCTGGAGGCGATGCCACGCCGTCATCGCCATCTGCCGTCCCTCCGGCAGGAGGCCTGCAGGGTCGCCGGCGAAGTCGTACGGAGCGACGATCACGCGGTCCTGGCCCACCTCGGCATCCTGGAGTCGCCGGTCGTAGAAGTCGATCAGCCGGGCGACCTGCGCCGCGGGCGCCGCCGGGTCGTACCAGACGGTCGTCGCGCCGTGCTCGAGCGAGTGGATCGCCCGATAGAGGTCGGGGGGCGTGAGCGAGTCGTAGACGCCGGCGGGCAGCGGACCGGGGGGGATGTCCGCGTGCGGACCGGAGGCAGGCGGGATCGTGGGATAGAGGGAGATCGGCGGTCCCGCGTTGGGGTCGATGTGGGCCTGATCCTGGTCGGCAGGTTCGAAGGGCGGTGTCGTCTCGACGGGGCTGCATCCCGCCGCGTCCGCCGCCTGCGCGGCTCGATCGAGCAGCACGTCGGGCGCCGGGATCCCTCCGGCGTCGGGACTCGCGAAGAACGCCACGCCGGCGACGAGGACGCCGCTCGCGATCAGGCCGACGCCGAGCCGGTTCCGCCGCCGGCGGGAAGCCAGGCGCTGCTCGAGCGCTTCGCGTTCGCGCCTCGCCTGCTCCTTACGCTCGGCCTTGGTCGGTCGACGGCCCTGATCGGGCCGGCCCGGGACGTCTTCGCTCAACCTGCGCTCCTCGCGGACCGGGGAAGCTCGAAGCTTACCGGGGGAGGGCAGGACGGCCGTCTTGCGGCGCGATCGGAACGCGGCCTATCCTGCTCGAGCCTTCCCCCCGGGCGAGACCGACCGCAGGGTCGAGGGAGGGCAGGCTCGTGGCAGACACGAAGCAAGGACGCGTGGTCAGGGTCCCCGCAGCCGAGGGCACCGGCGCGCTCGATCGTTACTTCCGGATCTCCGAACGCGGATCGTCGATCCGGATCGAGGTGATCGCGGGCGTCACGACCTGGCTCACGATGGCGTACATCCTGTTCCTGAACCCGGCGATCCTCGGGTTCCAGTCGGTGCCCGAGCTGCAGCCGCTCGGGTTGCCGTTCCCGGCGGTGCTCACGTCCACGGCGCTCGTCGCGGGCGTCGCCACGATCGCGATGGGCCTGTGGGCGAACTACCCCTTCGCGATCGCCTCCGGGCTCGGGCTGAACGCCTTCGTCGCGTTCACGCTGGTCGCGGGTCAGGGCCTGTCGTATCCCGAGGCGATGGGCGTGATCGTGGTCGAGGGCCTCCTGATCACCGTCCTGGTCCTGACCGGGTTCCGCAACGCGGTGCTGAACGCGATCCCCATGGACCTGAAGCGCGCGATCGCGATCGGGATCGGTCTGTTCCTCACGATCATCGGGCTCGTCAACGCCGGGATCGTCGTGCCGGGTCCGGGGAACCCGCCGCTCGCGCTGTCGACCGACTTCACGAACTTCCGGATGCTGACCTTCGCCGTCGGGCTGGCGCTGTGCTCGATCCTGGTCGTGCGCAAGATGCGCGGCGGGCTGCTGATCGCGATCGTGGCCACGACGGTGATCGGCGCGATCGTGAACGGCATCTGGGGCGACAACCTGATCTGGGACGCGGTCGGGCCCGGGATCGCCCAGGTCCCGGACGACGTCGTCGGCTCGCCCGACTTCAGCATCCTCGGCGACTTCTCGCTCGGATTCTTCGGGACGCTGGGCTTCCTCACCGCGATCGTGCCGGTGTTCGCCGTGATGCTGTCGGACTTCTTCGACACGATGGGCACGGCGGTGGCCCTCGGCGACGAAGCGGGGCTGCTCGATCGCGACGGGAAGCTGCCGAACATGAACCGCGTGCTGCTGGTGGACTCGCTGGCGGCCGCGGCCGGCGGCGCCGCGAGCGCGTCGTCGAACACCACGTTCATCGAGTCGGCGGCCGGGATCGGCGAGGGGGGCCGGACCGGGCTCGCCTCGGTCGTCACCGGAGTGCTCTTCTTGCTGTGCCTGTTCCTCTCGCCCCTCGCCGGCGTGATCCCGCCGGAGGCCACCGCGCCGGTGCTGATCGTCGTGGGCTACTTCATGATGCGAGGGATCGGTGAGATCGAGTGGCGGGACCCCGCGGTGGGGATCCCGGCGCTGCTCACCATCGGGCTTATGCCGTTCACGTACTCGATCACGAACGGCGTGGGGGCCGGCTTCGTCGCGTACACGGCGATCCGGGTCCTCCAGGGCCGGTTCCGCGACGTCCATCCGTTGATGTACGTCGTGACGGCCGGGTTCCTCTTCTACTTCCTCCGGGGCGTGCTGGCCTAGCGGTCCGGGACGCTCGGAGCCGCCGGAGGGCGGGGCCGCGGAACGGCCCCGCCCTCCGGCGGCGGGCCTACGGCCACGATCGCCACGGGAAGCCATCCCTCGGCGAGGTCGAGGGCCGCCCGGGCGAGCTCCGCGTCGAGCGGAGCCTCAGGCTCCCATGTCCAGCCGATCCCCTGCGCGCGCAGCGCCACGGTCAGGCGTCCGATCGCGGCGCCCACCCGCAGCGACGCCGCCTCGTCAACGCCGTCCGCCGCCCGCAGGCACGGCACGACCGCCGCCGTGGCGGTGGCGAGGGCCGGTCGCTGCGAGAGATGCGCGGCCGCCCGCAACCGCCGGAGCGCCGCGCTCGACGTCACGACCGCGAGCAGCGGGGCGACGCCTCGGGAGGCCGCGCGGA
>DASQTT010000145.1:0-2217 GCA_035641735.1 Actinomycetota bacterium
GGAGGGGTTCCAGCTCACGTGGTTCGTTTGACCGCGGGTGTCCAGATCCTCGGCCGTCAGGTCGCCGAGGAAGTCCGCGAAGAAATGGAAGTTGTAGCCGGCGCGCGGGATCACGGACCTCGCCATCGAGCGCAGGAGCGAGCCGTTGTCGCGGGTCTCGACGCGGGCGATCTCCGCGGCGCGGTCCTCGATCAGCTCCCCGACGCGGTGAAGGATCTCGGCTCGCTCCTTCGGCGTCATCGCGCCCCACGTCGCGAAACCTCGCTCGGCGGCGGCGACGGCGGCGTCGACCTCGTCGACGCCGCCCCTGGCCACGTCGGCGATCGGGGCCTCGTCGATCGGCGAGACGTCGGTGAAGGTCGAGGCCGAGCCGACGCGCTCGCCGCCGATCCAGTGGCCGGTCGAGACCTCGACGCCCTCGACCTCGACCGCACCCTCGCTCAGCGCCGTCCTCCCCAGACGTCGTTCGTACTCGAACCGTATGGACGCCGTCGAGGAGGTGTCAAACGCGAGGCGCTGGTCAGGCGATCGTGACGGTTCCGCGCATCCCGAAGTCGTAGTGGCCCGGCAGATGGCAGCCGAAGATCAGCTCACCGGCTGCCTCCGGGAACGTGTAGGTCGTCACGACGGTCTCCCCCGCCGGCACCGAGACCTCGCCGGGGCGAGGAGCGTGATGCGCCTCGGTGCCGTCCTCGTGCACCCGCTGCACCTCCTCGTCCCCGAGGATGAACTCGTGGTCGATCGGGTCGGTGTTGCGGATCACGAACCGGACGCGCTGACCCGGCTCCACGACGATCGTCTCCGGGTCGAACCGCGAGTAGTGGATCGTGAGGTCGACCGTGTCGCCGGTCGGTCGGGCGGCGGCGCCGCCGGACGCCGCCGACCCTCCGACGAGGAGCGTCAGCAGTCCGGCGAGCGCCGCCACCCGTCGCTTCACCGACGGAACACCCGCTGCGATGCCCGGCGCACGCCGGCGTCGGTGATCGTCAGCAGGAAGGCCACGGCGACGAGCGCCGCGAGGACCGTCCACACCACCGGCCACGAGGCCGCGCCCGTCGGAACGGGGTACCCCGCCGCCGTCGGGCTCGGACGGCCGTAGCCGCTCGCATCGATCGCGAGGTCGTGCGTCAGGTCGCCGGCGGTCTGGTTGACACGGATGTACGTGAGCCACATGTCGTCCTGCGGCAGCCACCGCATCCCGCGATCGGACCGGAGATCGGTGAGCAGCGTCCGCGAGGCCGGCTCACTGACCTCCTGGATCAGCCCAAGCTGGTCGTCGTCGAACGGGTTCGCCCGCTCCGCCTGCGGCAGCGTGTCGGGCCGGCGGTCGGTCAGCAGGTACACGTCGGCCTGAACGATCTCCGACGCCTTCCGTCCCAGCGCCAGGATCCGCAGCGGCACCCACGGGTTCGGCGTCGGGATCACGATGTGCACCGGCGTGCCCTGGCCGGTCTGGACGCCCTGCTCGGCGGCGCGCTCGGTGTTGAAGCGCGCCGCGAGGAAGATCGGGCTCCGCTCGGCGTAGAAGGCCAAAACCTCGGGCGCGTCGGGCGGCAGGAAGTACCCGTGTTCCCGCGCCCAGTTGCCGACCTCGACCGCGCCGCCTTTCAGCACGGTGATGTCGAGGGCATCGATCTTCGTCTTCAGGATCACCTCGGCCGAGGCCTCCGCGCCGACTGAGTCGAAGGCGGCCAGGCGGAGGAGGTCGGGCTGCGGCTGCGTCTCCTGGATCAGCCGCTGCAGCGTCCAGTCGCCGCCTTTGATCACGTCGGTCGGAACGCCGGGCAGCGGGATGATCGATCCCACCTCCGAACCCTCCCCGGCGAACTCGAAGGAGGTGACGTAGTGCTCCACGCCCCCGTGGTAGGCCGCGAGCGTCGTCGTCTTCAGCAGGCTGACCGTGCCGTTCGGCGTGACCAGCCCGCCGCAGGCGAGGGCGCTCCCGGCGGTCCCGGTGACGAGGAGAGCGGTGGCGGCCGCGAGGGTCGCGGCGCGCGCGATGCGGTGTCGCATGGTGGGCTCCTTCCTCGGACCTCGATGGTCCGGCGTGGGCCGGCTCGGAACCCGGGTTGGACGCCGTCGTGGCCGCGACGGGTTCCCGACACCTCGAGCACGGTCCCTTCCGACCATGCCCCGGCGGCGCCGGGCGTGACGCTCAGCCGCCGAAGCGCTCGAGGAGCTCCGGCACGGCGCGCTCGCGGAGGTTCGCGGCGACGC
>DASQTT010000146.1:0-2142 GCA_035641735.1 Actinomycetota bacterium
TCCGCTTCGAACCACCCGATGATGTCGATGAAGTCCGAGCCGACGATCGGATCGCCGCCCATGCCCACGATCGAGGAGTTCCCGACTCCCGCCTGGGCGAGCTCGTTGCCGATCTGGTAGGTGAGCGTGCCGGAGCGGGACACCACCCCGACCGACCCACGCTCGAAGAAGTGCGCGGGGATGATGCCCACGTTCGCCTTCCCGGGCGACAGCACGCCGGGACAGTTGGGCCCGATCAGGCGCACTCCCGCCTGCTTCGCGCGCCAGTAGACGCGCAACATGTCGTGCACCGGGATCCCCTCGGTTATCGCGATGATCGTCTCGATCCCGGCGTCGATGGCCTCGTCCATCGCCGCGCCAGCGAAGCGCGCCGGGACGAAGATCATCGAGGTATTCGCCCCCCGTTCGGCGACGGCGTCGGCGATCGTGTCGAAGACCGGGATCCCCTCCACGTCCTGGCCACCCTTCTTGGGCGTCACCCCGGCGACCACGTCGGTGCCGTAGTCGCGGTTTCGAAGCCCGTGGAAGGTGCCCTCCCGTCCGGTCAATCCCGAGATCACCAGCTTCGTGTCCTCTCCCACGATGATCGACATCAGCCGGCAAGCTCCACGACTCGCTCGGCTGCACCGAGCATCGTCTTCTCCACGTGCAGGTTGGGCAGGTCGGCGTCCGCGAGCAGACCGAGCCCCTCTTCGGAGTTCGTGCCGTCGAGTCGCACCACCACGGGAACCTCGATGTCGATCCGCTCGTAGGCGCCGATGATCCCCCTCGCGATCTCGTCGCAGCGGGTGATGCCGCCGAAGATGTTGAACAGCAGGGCCGTCACCTTCTCGTCCGAGGTGATCACCTCGAGCGCGTCGACGATCGCCTCGGCCTTCGAGCCGCCGCCGGCGTCGAGGAAGTTCGCGGGGCTGCCGCCCGCCTGCGCGACGACGTCGAGCGTGGACATGCAGAGGCCGGCGCCGTTGCCGAGGATGCCGATGCTGCCCTCGAGCTTCACGTAGGTCAGGCCCTTCTCCTTCGCCATGGCCTCCTGCGGATCCTCGTCCGAGGGATTTCGCAGCTCGGCGATCTCCTCGTGGCGGAACAGCGCGTTGTTGTCGATCGTCACCTTCGAGTCGAGCGCCACGACCTCGCGCTGGGAGGTGACGATCAGCGGGTTGACCTCGACCAGCGTCGCGTCGGTAGCGTTGAACATCTCGTACAGCCTCGCCATAACCTCGCCCACGCCCCCGACCACGTCCTCCTCCACACCCGCGTCGGCGGCGAGCTCAGCGGCCCGCTTCGCGTCGAAGCCGTCGGACGGCTCGACGTAGCGCTTGACGAGCGCGTGCGGATCCTTCTCGGCGATCTCCTCGACGTTCATCCCGCCCATCGCCGAGAGCATCGTCAGCGTCTTGCGCGCGGAGCGGTCGAGGATGATCGACGCGTAGTACTCGGCGTCGATCTCGGAGGCGCGCTCCACCCACACCTCGTGGACCGTGAACGGGCCCTCCCCGCGCGGGCCACTGATCTGCATCCCGAGGATCGCCTCGGCGTGCCGCTGCGCGTCGGTGCGGCTCTCCGCGACCTTGATCCCCCCCGCCTTGCCACGGCCCCCGATCTGCACCTGCGCCTTGACGACGCAGGGGTAGCCGACCTCGTCCGCCGCCGCAACAGCGGCGTCCACGTAGTCGGCCGGACGTCCATCGGGCACGGGGACCCCGTGCTGGGCGAACAGCTGCTTTCCCTGGTACTCGAGTAGATCCATGCGGCCGGGCGGGGACCCTGTGGGTGCGCCGGAGCCTATCCGACCCGCTGCCCGGTGCGCGGCGGGGCGCGAGAATCGCCCTCTTAAGCGGAACTCTCGCGGCCGCGACCTGCCGCTTGCCATAATCCCGCGTCGCTCATGCCCCTTCCGAGGGAAGTCAAGAAGGAAGCCACGTGGGTGACCACGGACTGCTACGGGACCCTGATCGACTGGGAAAGGGGGATAGCCGACGCGTTTCGCCAGGAGGCCACCGTGGACGGCTTCACGATCGACGAGGCGAAGCTGCTGGAGCGCTTCTTCCCGATCCAGGAGCAGATCATGGCCGGCTCCTACGAGCTGTACGCGGAGGTCCTGCGTCGGACGGCCGTCCGGGTCGCGAAGGAGCTGGGCTG
>DASQTT010000147.1:0-11979 GCA_035641735.1 Actinomycetota bacterium
ACGAATGCGATGTACATCGCCAGCAGGACGGCGCCCCAGCGGGCCGGATCGGTCGGACCGGACCCCCAGGCATCGAGGATCGCCAATGTGAGCTCGGCGAGGGTGATCCCGATCAGGAACTGGGAGGCGTTGTAGACGATCTTGATCGGTTTCCAGCGGTTCAGCACCTGCCCCGTGACGACGCCGAGGAGCACGGCCACCGACAAGACCCCCGGGGTGACCAGGAGGAGCGCTCCTGCCCAGACGCCGTCGGTGAGTGCGAAGTTGACGGTCTCCGAGCCTCGCCGCAGCGGGATCGAGCACCGCTCGGTCGCGATCGTCAGGCCGGCGATCACAGCGACGGCGAGCAGGTCGCGCGCGTCCCAGCGAACGATCTCGGGCACCCTGATCACGAGGCAGCCCACCGCGAGCGTAGCGGCGCCCGCGATCAGGCGCTTCACCGAACGAGGAAGGGTGGTCATGTCGTCGGCTCCTCTAGCTCCAGGCCACCGAGCTCCAACTCGTCGAGCTCCATGACGTCGAGCTCCACGAGGTCGAACTCCAAGACGTCGAGCTCCACGAGTTCGAGCTCCACGAGGTCGAGCTCCAGTCCATCCCGCTCCACGACGTCGAGCTCCACGAGGTGCTGGACCACCCGCTGTTCTCCGCGATCAGCGAGGACCAAGAGGTCGACGACCAGGAGGTCGATGACCACGACGTCGAGGACCACGACGTGGAGTCCCAGGGGTCGCCGAGTACGTCCTGCTCGCCGAACACGAGGTCGGGCTTCCCGTCTCCGTCGAGGTCGGTCTCGACGTGGAAGCGTCCGCGGCTGCCCTCGAGCGTTCCGAGACCCGTCGACGGAAGCACGCCAGCGTTCGGGTTCGGCACGTCGCTCGTGGCGGCGAGGACCGCTCCGGTCGCGTCCACGAGGCCGGATCCTCCCCCGACCCGATATGCCGTGGTCTTGAACGCGGTCGCCATCAGGATGCCCTTGACCCGTTTCGGCGTGAGGGTGGGGTTCGCTTCGTACATCAGCGCCGCAACGCCGGAGACGATCGCGCCGGCCTGCGAGGTGCCCGTGCCCTTGAAGTAGTTCTGGTCGACGACCGCGGCCGGATGCAGTTCGTCGACGGTGCTCCCCGCATCCCGCGTCGCCACGATCGTGGTACCGGGGGCGACGAGCTCGGGCTTCTCGAAGCCGTCCTGTGTAGGGCCGCGGCTCGAGAAGGGGGCGACCTCATCGTCCCACCGGTCGGGCGTCTGCTTCAGGTCCGCGGCGCCGACCGTGATCACGAATGGATCATCGCCGGGCTTGTTGATCGTGCCGATGTTGGGACCACGGTTCCCGGCAGAGACGACGACCGTGATGCCGGCCGCCCACGCACGCTCCACGGCGGCGTTGAGCGGATCGACCGCGTACGGCTGGATGCTGTCGGTCCCGAACGAGAGGTTGAGCACCTTGATCCCGTACTCCGCGCGGTGGGTGACGACCCACTGGAGTGCCGCGATCACCACGGAGACGTCCGTCGACCCGTCCCGCCCCGCGACCTTCAGGGAGACGAGCCGGGCTGCGGGCGCGACACCGCGCCACTTCCCGTCCGAAGCGGCGCCGTCGCCGACCATCACGCCGGCCAGATGCGTCCCGTGTCCGTACTGGTCGTCGCCGGCGCCGCCGGGCGTGAAGTCCACCCGGGCGACGACCCGATCGTTGAAGTCAGGCAGGTGGGCGACGCCCGTGTCGATCATCGCCACGGTGACCCCGTCGCCTTCGATCCCATCCGGCAGCTGGCCGAGGCGGATCGCTCTGCGCCAGGCCAGATTGGGGTCCAGCGCGTCGTAGGTTGTCAGGCCCGACGTGGCCATCTGAACGCGGGCGTCCGGATACAGCGCAGCGACCGAGACGTCCCCGCCGAGCGCGGGGAGGCGCTCGGCGGGGACGTCGGCGGCGAACCCGCCGATCAGGGGGAGCGGGCGTGTGACGCGTCCGCCGACGGCGTTGACCAGGTCTTCGGCAAGCCGACTGCTCGGCGTCCGCTCGTGGACAACGACCGGAACGAGTTGTTCGGGCGAAGCGGTCGGCGCATGGACCAATGCGGACGCGAGGAGCGCGCTGGCCACCAGGCCCACGGCGACGGCGATGCGATCGCGTCTCGGGGTCGGGCCGATGGCCGGGCTGGTGGTACCGATGGGGGCCATCCGTTGTCCTCCCGTATCCGGCGATCGGCGTCGGCCGGACGAAGGGTCACTCTGCGGCTTTGCAGGACGACCGCGGTATCGCTCGGATGGCGAATCTTGCGGGGTGCGCGTCCGATGGGAAGCATCGGATGGTCGGGGGACGTCGGTGGAGCCCGGGGGACTCGCACAGAGCCGTTCGCGGTAGCGCCGTCCTCGGCGCACCGAGGTCGCCACCCTCGACCGTCGACCGGCGCGAACCTACACTCGCGCCCATGCAGCGGCGAGGCGTGGGGCTGGGCGCCGTCCTGTTCACGGACATCGTCGGCTCCACGGCGATCGCCGCCGAGATGGGCAACACGCGGTGGAGTGAGCTCGTGGAGCGACACCACCGGATCGTTCGGCGGCTGATCGCTCGGTACGGCGGACATGAGGTCGACACGGCCGGCGACGGGTTCTTCGTCACCTTCGAGCGACCGGCCGACGCGATCCGATGCGCGGTCGATGCGACCGAGGACGTTCGAGAGCTCGGGATCGAGATCCGCGCAGGGGTGACGTTCGGTGAACTCGGAGCTGCCGGGAAGAAGCCGAGCGGCCTCATGGTGAACACGGCGGCCCGCGTCATGGCGGTGGCGGGCCCCGGCGAGGTGCTGGTGCCCGGCTCGGTCAAGGAGATCGTGCCGGGCACCGGGATCTCGTTCGTCGAACACGGCGTGCACCGCCTCAAGGGCCTCGACGAGGAGTTCCGGCTCCACCTCGTCACCGGCGTCGACGGTCACGAGGTGGAGCCCCCGCTCGAGGAGACGCAAGCCGCCGAGCGTCGGCGGGAGATCTTCCCGACGGCCGCCCGGCGGCGGGCGCTCCTCGTCGGGCTCGGCGCCGGCGTGCTCGCCTTGATCGCGGCTGCGTTGCTGATCCCCGCGCTGCTGGCGGACGAGGAGGGTGGTCGGATCGCAGGCCCCGTCACGCATTCGGTCGCCCGGATCGACGCCTCGACGGGGGCGGTCGAGTCGTCGATCTCGCTCGGACACGGCGGCCCGCCCGACCACGGCTGGGACTTCGTCGAACATCCGCTCGCGGCCGGCGAGGGGGGCGTCTGGCTGATGCGGCCGCCCCATCTCCTCCACCTCGACCCGCTCCACGAGGAGGTCCGATCCGAGGTGATCACGGTCGGCATCGGTGAGTCGATCTCCGTCGAGACGGGTGCGGACGCGGTCTGGGCACTCAGAGCCCGCGTTGTGTATCGCGTGCATCCCGGGACCGGCGAGGTGCGAGCGGCGTTGATCCTCCCGGTGCCGGGAGGGATCACGACGTGGTCGCTGGCGCTCGGACGCGACCTCTGGGTGGGCGTCAGCGACGGCACCCTCGTCCGGCTCGACCCCTTCACGGGCGCTCGTGATCAGGTGGACACGGGACTGTCGATCGACGCGATCGCCGCGACGAAAGACGCCGTGTGGGTCGGCGACATCCTGGCCGGCGCGCTCTACCGGTTCGACGTGGAGTCGCTGCGACGCGAGGATCGCATCCAGATCCGAGGGAACCTGGATGAGCTCGAGGCCGGCGACGACGGCGTCTGGGTCCTGGACCGGGGCGTCGGGGTCGTTTCGCTCATCGATGAGACCTCGAATTCGATCCGCGGCTCCGCTCGGGTGGGAGACGACGCGACCGATCTGGCCGCGGATGACACCGGCCTCTGGGTGAGCGACGGCGACGGATCGCTGTATCACGTCGACCCGGTGACGATGGAAGCGCGGCGGTTCTCGATGGGTGCGGAGGTGATCGGCGTGGCCGTGGACGACGCCGACGGCGCGGTCTGGGTGTACCTGGGCGAAGCTGTCGCGGGAGTTTCGGGCTAGTCCTTGCCGGAGCCCTTCCCCCGGGCCGGCGATCCGGCTTCGTCACCGCCCGAGCGGCCAGCGTTGCCGCCTCGCGAGCCGCCGTGCTCGGCCTCGCCGGGAGGATCGTTCCCGTCCGCGGAGCTTCCGTCGCCGCTCGGACCCGGGTCGTCGGTCGGACCCGGGTCGTCGCTCGGCCGCCCCCCGCCCTTCGTGCCGTCCTTGTCGTTCGGAGGCTCCTTCGAGGGATCGCCGGGGTTCGAACCTCCTCGACCTGATCCCTTCCCTGGGTCGTCCGGACGGCCGTGAGCACCGCTCCGTCCACTCGGTTCGTTCCGTTTCGCATGTCCGAATGCGCATCCTCGTCCCACGCCACCGCCCTCGCCGGTCCCGGCAACGGGAGCGTTCGGTGTGTCATCGCGCTGGTCGCACGGCGGTCCACCATCGACCTCGACGGTGAGTACTGCTCCGGGACGTTCCCGATCGGGCGTGAGCGAGCGCTCGTGACGATCCCGGGGCGGATCACGCGTCTCAGCGGGGTCGAGGGCCCTGAACGCGGCCGGGACCGCGAGGCCGATCGCAGTGAGCGCCGTCAACGCGATCGTCCAGGCCGCAGCCAGGACCAGGGCGTGGTGCGCTCTTCCGCTGCGCCGATGACCGACGGATGCGAGCGGAGCCACCTCGGTATCGGCGGGCGTTTCCTCCGCCTCCGGCACCCGGATCGGCTCGGCGTGGCGCTCGACGACGCGCCGGACCGCGTTCCCCAGCTCGAGGAAGGCGGTGGTCGGCTCCACGCGTTCCTCCGCAGCCGGCGTATACGCGTCTTTCGGCCACACGACCACGATCGGCACGTAGTCCGAGCGGATCTGCGTGTCGACCAGGGCCAGCGCCGAGATCCCGGCGTCGAGGACGATCACGGTCGGGTGGGTGAGCCCGACGATCAGTCGCAGCTCCTCGTCGTCCCGGGCATGCCCGACGACATCGAAGCCCTGGGCTTCCAGGATCAATCGGAGGATGCCCGGTTCACCTTCCCCGAGCACCACCTGCACCGCACGGGTTCCCTGCACGCTCGACTCCCATCAGAGGGTAGCGGGCACACCCTTCCGATATCTCGGCCGTAGGTCGGCAGCTCTTGAGCGGTGCGGCGGAGGCCGTTCGGCCTACGTGTCAGTGACCGACGACCGCGACGGCATCGACCTCGATCAGCGCCTCCGGCACGACGAGCGCGGCCACCTGCACCGCGGTGCTCGCCGGCGGCTCGGCTGGGAGGTAGCGCGAGCGCACCTCGCGGCTGCCCGCCAGGTCGTCGAGGGTCGTGAAGTAGGTCTGGATCTTGACGACGTGCTCGAAGCCGGCGCCGTTCGCCTCGAGGATCCGCGCCAGGTTCTCGAAGACCTGCTCGGTCTGCGCCCGGAGGTCGCCGACGCCGACGATCTCGCCGCTGCCGTCGTTCGCGATCTGCCCGGAGAGATAGATCCACGTCGCCTCGCCCGTCTCGACGCGCACGGCGTGCGAGTAGCTGCCGATCGGCGGCGCGACCGTCGCCGGGTTCGTTCGCGTCACCTTCATCGCTGTTCCTCCACCCTCGTGACCGGGCAAGGATATCCTCGCCACGTGGTCGTCGAGGAGGCCGTCCGCGGCTCGTTCGCGTACCTCGAGAACCCCGGCTTGTTCGCGTTACCGGGCCTCGAGCAGCTCCGGCTCTTCGCCGAGCGGCGCCTGCCGGCGCCGCCGATCACCCACCTGAGCGGACTGGTCGTCGAGGATGCGTCGCAGGGGTCGTCGCGATGGTCGATCCCGGCGAGCCCGTGGTGGCGGTCGGCGGCCGGGCCGTTCCCGGGCGGGACACTCGCATTCGTCGCCGACGCAGCACTTGCCGGCGCGGTGTTCTCCACGCTCCCGCCCGCCGTTGGGCTCGCGAGCTCCGAGCTCTCGATCAACTTCCTGGAGCCGACCGGGCCGTCGGCGGAGCGTCTGGTCGCGACCGGCACCGTGATCCACGCCGGCCGGCGTCAGGCGCTCTCGGAAGCGCGGGTCGAGGACGCCCGAGGCCGGCTGCTGGCGCACGCGACCTCTCGCTGCGTGCTCCAGCCGCTGCCGTTCGACCCGCCGGTGGCGCCCGTGGACCTGGAGCCGACGGCGCCGCTCGCGTTCGACACGCCGGACCCGTACGAGCGCCCGGTCGAGGGCGAGGTGGTGTCGCAGGACATGTGGGACTCGACCGACGGGCTCGACCTCGTCCGGCTCTGGGAGAAGGGCGAGCGCCCGGTCTCGCCGAACTGCTCGCTCCTCGGCGCCCGGTTCGTCGACGCGGCGGAGGGGGGTGCTTCGCTCGCGATGCCCGCCTCGACGTGGTTCTGCACCGGGTTCGGCGCGTTCTACGGAGGGGCGCTGTGCGCGTTCGCGGACGCCGCGATCAACGCGGCGGTCACCACGACGCTGCCGCCCGGCACCTCGTTCGGGACGCTGGACCTCAAGGTGCAGTTCCTGCGGCCGGTCACCCCGGACGGCCGCGAGCTGACGGCGCGAGCCACCGTGGAGCAACGCGGGCGGACGATCGCCGTCTCGACGGCGCGCATCGACGACGCGGATGGTCGGCGCGTCGCGATGGCGACCGGCAGCGCGATGATCTCTGCCGACCGTCCATGGCCCGCCGAGCGTTCGGACTGACGGCCTCGGTACACCCCGGTCAGGGGAGCGGCTCGTCCTCGAGGAACGCGCGCAGGACCGGCGCGAGGATCTCGGGGTCGACGCCGTGCGTCTGTCCCGGCAGCGAGCGATGCACAGCCCTCGGCAGCACCCGGGCGAGGGCCTGCGTCGCCGAGCGCTGCCAGGGCGCGCTGGCGCCGCCGTCCAGGACGAGCGTCGGGACGCCGACCGATGCCCACCGCTGGAGCGGAGCGGGCGAGCCTCCGACCGTGTCGCTCACTACCCGCCCGTCGTAGGCGATCGTGTGCGCCAGCGCCTCCATCCCGAGCCACCTCGGCGTGCCGCGGATCCGCGCCACCTCCTCAGGCGGGAACTCCGGACCGACCGTGAGGAAATACGCGACCGCGTCGCCTCGACGATCCGCGGCGACGAGCTCGTCGACGCGGGCGACGTAGTCGGGCGGCATCGGCCGACGGCTGTCCTCCACGATGAACGGCGGCTCGTAGACGGCGAGCATCCGCACCGCCGGCACGAGGGTGCGCGCCGCCTCGAGCGCGAGCACCCCGCCCGACGAGTGACCGGAGAGGAACGTCGAACCGCCGGCCTCGGCGATCAGCGCGGCCAGGTCCTCGAGCTCGCGCTCGACGGCGTACGGAGGCGAGTCGCCGCTGTCGCCGCGGCCGCGACGGTCGTAGGCGATCACCGTGAAGCGATCCGCGAGGAGCGTCGCGAGCGGGACGGCCGCGGCCCGGTCGCTCAGCGCGCCCCCGACGATGATCAGCGGCGGGCCGGTGCCGAGCTTCTCGAAGGCGATCGGCGTTCCGTCCGCGGAGCGAACGAACTGCACATCCTCACGCTACCCGTCGGCTGGGGGAACGTTCTGGTTCAGGCGGAAGAGATTCGTCGGGTCGTACCGACGCTTGATCTCGCGGAGGCGGTCCCACGTGGGACCGGGATAGGCCTCGCGCACGCGTGCCTCGCCCTCGTCGCTCAGGAAGTTCACGTAGGCGCCCGGCGCGGGGTCGAGCGCAGCGACGAAGCCATCCACCCACGCTTGGTGCACGGGTTTCTCCTCCACGTCCTCGAAGATCGCGGCCACGCCAGCCATGATCCGCCGGTCTCGGTGGGCGAAGGCCGTGGCGCCCGGCGCCACCCTGGCCATCGCGCCGCCGAGCACCCGCAGCTGCGCGACGGCCATCGTCCCCGTCGAGCTCGCGACATGCTCCAAGATCGTTTCGGCCATGGCTCGATCGAACCGGTCCAGGAAGATCGTGCGGATCGCGTCGATCGGGTGGAAGTCTTCCTCCTCCGGGAGGTAGATCTCCGGATAGGCCATCCGCTTGGTCATGTCGACGATCGGCTCGGCCACGGCGCGGAGCGCCCCCACCGCCTCCTCGCCCGCATCGAGGTCTCCCGCGTAGGCCACCATCGCGAAGAGCACCGGCTTCCCGACATGCTCATCGGGGAGGAACGGCATCGGCGGCGCAGTCATCACGTTCCCGATCGCCGTGAGCTCCTCCGGTGCCTCGCTCGCGGCGTGGACGAACGACGCGATCGAGTCGGCGGTCGCGGGTAGGACGAGGATCCCGCCGACGATCGCCGGCACTTCGTGCAGGCGGAGCCGCAGCCGGGTGGCGACGCCGAAGTTGCCGCCGCCACCGCGGATCGCCCAGAAGAGATCCGGATGGGAGTCCGCGTCCACGTGGAGGATCTCCCCGTCGGCCGTGACGATCTCGGCGGCCAACAGGTCGTCGATCGTCAGCCCGTGCTTGCGCAAGAGGAAGCCGACACCGCCGCCGAGCGTGATCCCGCCGATGCCGACCGACCCGGCGTCGCCGAAGCCGGTCGCCAGGCCGTGCTTCGCGGCCGCGACCCCGTACTCGGCGGCCGTGATGCCCGTCTCGGCCCAGACCGTCCGTCCGGCGACATCGAGGTCGAAGGCCTTCCGTTCGGAGAGGTCGATCACGACGCCGCCGTCGGACGCGCTGTGTCCCGCGAGGCTGTGGCCACCGCTGCGAACCGCGAGCTCGATGCCGGCGTCCCGCGCGATCCGGATCACCCGCTCGACGTCGGGCGGCCCGGCGACGCGGACGATCGCGGCCGGCCGGCGGTCCATCCCGCCGTAGAACAGCTGCCGGGCCGCGTCGTACTCGGCGTCGTCCGGCAGGATCAGGCGGCCGTCCACCGCTCGCAGCTCATCGATCGCGATCACGGACGAGGGCATGGTTCGGCTCCTTCCGAGCGTGGGTTCAGGCGACGGACTCGAGGTCGGGCTCTGCGTCCTCGGCGACCGGTTCGGCGCCGACGCCGGCCGGTCGCAGCAGGAGCCAGACGAACAGCGCCATCGCGACCGCGCCGACCACGCTGATCACGGCCGACACGTGGATCCCGTCGAGGAACGCGGCGTTCGCCGCATCGAGCAGCGGCATGCCGACGCGGTCGGGCAGCTCCCGGGCGACCTCGACGGCGCCGCCGAGGGTTTCGGTGGCGACCGAGGCCGCCTGGGGCGGCACCTCGGGCGGAAGGCCCTCGCGGATCCCGCCGCGGTAGATCGCGACCCCGATGCTCCCGAAGACGGCGATCCCGATCGCGCCACCGAGCTCGGCAGAGGTCTCGGCGATCGCGGAGGCGGCTCCGGCGCGCTCGGGAGGTGCGACCCCCACGATCAGGTCGATCGCCAGGGTGAATACCGGCGCGAGGCCGAGCGAGAAGACGACCGACCCGGCGAGGAACGTCCAGAACCCGGAGGACCCGTCGAGCGTGAGGAAGACCGCGAATCCTGCGGCCGCCATCAGGAACCCTGCGGCCATCAACCCCGCGGGCGGGAACCGGCGTGCGAGCCGGGGCGTCAGCTGCGACCCGACCACGAACGCGAGCGCCCACGGCAAGGTCCAGAGCCCCGCTTCCAGCGGCGAGAGCCCGAGGACCAGCTGGAGGTATTGGGGGAGGAAGAGGAAGCCGCCGAACACGAACACGATGCCGAGTCCGTAGGTGGCGAGCGATGCGCTGAAACCCGGAGCTCGGAACAGGCGGAGATCGATGAACGGGTCGTCCAGGCGACGCTGCCGGCGAACGAACAGCGCGCCGATCGCGAACCCGACCAGGATCGACGCCACGGCGACCGGATCGATCCCGTCCTGGGCGATCTGCTTCAACCCGTAGATCGCGGCCAGGATCGCGGCGAGCGACATCGCCGCGCTCACGATGTCGAGCCGGCCGGGGTTCGGGTCCCGGTACTCCGGGAGCAGTCGCGGTCCGAGGACCAACAGCAGGGCCATCACCGGCACGGCCACGAGGAACGCGGCACCCCACCAGAAGAACTCGAGGACGAGTCCACCGATCAGTGGGCCGATCGCGGCGCCGACCGAGAAGCTCGTGATCCACACCGCGACCGCGGTCTGCCGCTGCTGCGGATCGAGGAACATGTTCCGGATCAGCGAGAGCGTCGACGGCGCGAGGGTCGCGCCGGCGAGCCCCAGGAGGGCGCGGGTCGCGATCAGCATCTCGGGGCTCGTCGAGAGCGCGGCCACGACCGACGCCACGCCGAACGCGCCGGCGCCGATCATCAACAGGCGCCGGCGCCCGATCCGATCGCCGAGGGTCCCCATCGTGATCAGCGATCCGGCGACCATGAACCCGTAGATGTCGATGATCCACAGGAGCTGTGCGCTCGTCGGCTGGAGGTCCTCGCTGATCAGCGGCACGGCGAGGTGCAGCACCGTCAGGTCCATCACGTACAGCACGCACGCGAGGGCGATCACCCCGAGCCCGATCCAGTCCCGCCGGGTCGCCTTCGGCGGTTCGTCCACGATCTCGATCCCTCCGCCGTGCTCCGTCGTCATCGCGGTCGGCCAGCGATCGCCCGGTTCGTCATCCTGCGTGCAACCGCGCTCGACGTCATCGTCTTCCCTCGCGCGCACGATCCGCGGCGACTCGCGCGACGGCCTCCACCCAGTCCGGGACACCGCCGAGGAAGCTGTCGCGATCCGCCTCGGTCTCGAACCCGCTCTCGACCACCGTCAGCAGGGTCTTGTCGTCCTGCTCGTCGAACGTGATCGTCTCCGTGAAGTCGACGGTCCGTCCCCACTCGCTCACGTACATCGACGTGCGGTACGACAGGCGCCGAGGCCGGTTCACCTCCGTGAAGACGCTGGTGATGCGATCGGGCTCGCCCGCCCCGTCGAGCGGTCCGAACTCGGTGACCCAGCTTCCCCCGACGCGGAGGTCGATGTCGAACGACCGCACGCCCCACCCCTCCACGACCCCGGTGAAGAGCGTGTCCTGGACGTCGGGGTTCACGATCGTGTCGAAGACGATCTCGGGTGGAGCGTCGATCAGTCGCTCGATCTTCAGGTCATGGGTCACGTCGGGCTCCTTCCTCGCGGAGATAGACCTCCAGCCGGTCGAGCCTCCGCTCCCAGTGGTCGCGGTGCCGCTCGATCCACACGGTCGCGTCCTCCATGCGCTCGGGGCCCAGCCGGCATTCGCGGGTGCGGCCCTTCTTCTGGGTGGTCACAAGGTTCGCCTCCTCCAGGATCCGCACGTGCTTCAGCACGCCGGGCAGCGAGATCCCGGTCGGCTTGGCGAGTTCGCTGATGGAGGCGGGACCGAGCTGCAGATGCTCGAGGATCTCTCGGCGCGTCCCGTCGGCCAGCGCGGAGAACGTGCGGTCGAGCGGCTGAGACTTAACCATCCGGTTCACTTTACGTCCGGCCGGACGGCGCCGTCAAACCCGTCTCGTGCGGGGAGGGCGCCGCCCGTACTATCCGGCCGTGAAACGGTGCCCGAGCTGCGGCGAGGAGAACACCGACCGCGCTCGGTTCTGCTCGAACTGCGCGACACCGCTGGGCGATGCGGACGTGCCGGCCGCGGACGTCCGCAAGGTCGTGACGATCGTGTTCTCGGACGTGACGGGTTCGACGTCGCTCGGCGAGCGGCTGGACCCCGAGGCGCTCCGCCGCGTCATGGGCCGGTACTTCGACCGGATGGCGGAGCTGATCGAGGGACACGGCGGCACGGTCGAGAAGTTCATCGGCGACGCCGTGATGGCCGTCTTCGGCGTCCCCCGGCTCCACGAAGACGACGCCGTCCGCGCGATCCGGGCCGCCGCCGAGATGCAGCGCGCGATCGACGACTTGAACGCCGAGCTCATGCGCGAACACGGCGTCGGGATCGCGGCGAGGATCGGCGTGAACACCGGCGAGGTCGTCGCGGGCGATCCCACGGCCGGCCAGCGCCTCGTGACGGGCGACGCCGTCAACGTCGCGGCGCGGCTCGAGCAGGCGGCGGGTCCGGGCGACGTCTTGATGGGGGAGTCCACCTATCGCTTGGTGAAGGACGC
>DASQTT010000148.1:0-5741 GCA_035641735.1 Actinomycetota bacterium
CCGCCGCTCCGCGGGCGATACCGCGACCTGGAGGTGCTCGTCTCGCCCCCGCCGTCGCAGGGGTTCGTGCTCCTGGAGGCGCTGGCCGCGATCGAACGGCTCGGAGTCGACCCGGACCCGGTGGGCGACGACGTCGCCACGATCGCCGCGGTCCTGGCGGCCGCGTCCGCCGACCGGGACCAACACCTGGCAGACCCCGACGCGATGACGCTCCCGGTCTCGGCCCTCCTCGAGGACGGACACATCGCGGTGCTCTGCGACTCGGTGCGAGCGGGACCGGCGGCGCACGTGTCCGCACGCCGTCGTGGAGGCGTCTCAGGCGACGGGGACACGATCGCGCTCGTGACGGCCGACGTCGACGGGTGGGGCGTGTCGTTGATCCAGAGCCTCTACGACTCGTTCGGCTCGGGGATCATGGAGCCGTCGACCGGGGTGATCCTGCACGACCGCGGCGCCTGCTTCACGCTGGAGCCGGGGCATCCGAACGAGCTCGCGGCCGGCCAGCGTCCTGCCCACACGCTGATGCCGGTCGCCGTCCAGCAGGGCGGCCGGCTCGCCGGCCTCGCCGGCACGATGGGAGGCCACGCGCAGCCGCAGATCGACCTGATGACCCTGGTCCGGAGCTTCGACCTCGGGATGGATCCCGCCGACGCGGTCTCGGCGCCGCGCTGGCTGGTGGGTGGGATGGAGCCCGTCGTCGACGACGCATGGGTCCTCTGCGAATCCGACCTGCCCCGGTCGGCCAAGGACCGGCTGGCGGCCGCGGGATTCCGTGTCGAGTCCACCGATCCGAACGACCGCACGGTCGGCCATGCGATGCTCCTGCGGCTCGACGGCGACGCGGTCCGTGCGGCGAGCGACCCTCGGTCGGATGCGGGCGCCTTGGCATCCTGAGGGCGGTCCCGCACACTGACCGCGATGTCCCCGCGCCTCGTCGCCCCCGGAGGAGCGCTCCGTCGCATGCTCGGCATGCTGGGAGACGCCGACGCGATCGTGTGGGAGGCCGATCCCGCCTCGGGGCGCTTCACCTCCGTTTCCGACGCCGCGGAACGCCTGCTCGGCTACCCCGTCCAGGCATGGACCGACGATCCCTCCTTCCTTGTCGACCGCGTCCATCCGGACGATCGGCCGGCCTTGACCGAAGCGTGGGAGGCGGCCCGGCGCGGTGAGCGTCTCGGCCTCGAGTACCGCTTCGCCACGATGGACGGCCGCGAGGTCTGGCTCTGGCACGTCGGGCAGCTCTCCCCTCCGGAAGGCGGACCGCGGGCGAAGCTTCGAGGCCTGATCGTGGACGTGACGAACCGCCGTCGGCTCGAGGAGGAGCGGACGCGGGACGTCCGGACCTCGATCGAAGGCCGGACCCGCGAGGCGGCCTCGCGATGGGTGGAGGCGGAGGAGCGCTTCCGCGCGCTCGAGCAACAGGTCCCGGCGATCACGTACCTCGACTCGGTGGACCCGCCTCAGGAGACGCTCGCGATCAGCGACCAGACCACGACGATCCTCGGGTACACGCCCGAGGAGTGGTATGCGGACCCGGGCCTGTTGAAGAGGATCGTCCATCCCGAGGACGCCCAGCGACTCGAGACGGCGCAACGACTCGGTGGAGAACCCGAGGGGGTGGAGTACCGCGTGATCGCGGAGGACGGGCGCACGGTGTGGCTCCACGACCGTTCGCGTCTCATCACCGACGGCGAGGGTGTTCCGCGCTACTGGCTGGGCGTGCTCGTGGACGTGTCAGATCGCCGTCGCGTCCACGAGCTCCGGCACGAGCTCGCCACGGAACGCGCCGAGAACGTCCGCCTGTCCGCGGCCGACGAGGCCAAGACGATCGCCCTCCAAGCGGTGTCGCACGACATCCGAACGCCGCTGGCGGCGATCCTGGGGCTGGCCGCGACGCTGGAGAGCCGTGGGCACGAGATGGCGGACGACGACGTCCGGGACCTCTCGTCGCGGATCGTCCAGAACTCGCGACGGCTCGACCGGATCGTCACCGACCTGTTGGACCTCGACCGGCTCCAGCGCGGTGGGCTCCTGCCGCGGCTCCGACCGCTCGATCTGGGCGCGCTCGTCCGGCAGATCGTGACGCGGACCGACGCCGTGACGGAGCGTCGGCTGCAGCTCGACACCGGGCCGGTCCACGTCAAGGCCGACCCCACGATCGTGGAGCGGATCGTCGAGAACCTGCTGGCGAACGCCGTGAAGCACACACCGGGCGACTCGCGGATCTGGGTCCGCGTCGAGCGCGCCGACGACGGCGCGTCGATCGTCGTCGAGGACGACGGCCCGGGGGTTCCTCCCGAAGCACGCGAGCGGATCTTCGAGCCGTTCGCCCAAGGGCCGATGCCCGGTGAAGGCGGCGCCGGTGTTGGGCTCGCGCTCGTGTCGAGGTTCGCCGAGCTTCACGACGGCCGGGCATGGGTCCAGCCCCGTCCGGGCGGGGGCGCGTCCTTCCGGGTCATCCTCGCCTACGAGCCGGCGGAGGACGACCTGCTCGTCCTGGCCGAGGGCGAACAACCGACGGACGCCGATCCCGCCGACGAAGGCCAGGGTTAGCGGGTCACTCGATCCGAGTCAGCGTGGCACGGACGTGGAACGTCCTCGAGACGTCCTCGGTCGCCATGTCGAGCTCGTAGGCGAGCGAGCCGTCGACGAGCCGATACCGGCGCTCGATCTCCGTCACGGGGAGTCCCGTCGCCGTGCGGACGATCCCCGTCGAACGGAACGACAGCGTCGTGCCGTCGAGGGTCCCCTCGGCGACCTCGGCGACGCCGATCGGATGGGCGAGCGTCAGGTCGACCGCGCCGTCACCGACCGCGCGGAGCGTGCCCCGCTCGAAATGCAGCGGCGATCCGTCGAGCGTCCAGGCCGACTCCGTGACGAGGAGGAAGGCGTCCCCGACGTCTTCGAAAGAGAGCTCCTCGCGATAGCGGAAGGGTTCGATCCGCGGGTAGACCCCGTCACCCTCGCCGCGCCACGTCCCGAGCAGGAACGACATCGGCTCGAGCGCCGGATGCAGCGCGGACGGCATGCGGCCGACCGTAGCAGAGGGTTCCGCTCGGTCGGGTCGAGCTCAGCGACCGTCGAGCCGATCGGCCACGATCTTCTGCAGGTCGAGGAACGAGCGCCACGGAGCGTCCGCCTCGGCCGGCGGCTCGGGCGCGGTATCGGGCCCCACGCCGTCGATCCGGCGCGCCACGTCGTCGAGGGTCGCCTCGAGCCGGGCGAGCCGGGCGTTGAGCGCGGCGAGGCGCTCGGCGACCGCCGCCCCCGACGCGGGGACGCGGACCTGGAGACCGGACGTGGCGACGGTGACGGCGTCGACGGGCGGTGGCGCCGTCGCTCCACCGTTCTCCTCCGCGATGAGGGCGTCGTCGTCTCGAGCCTCACCGCGGAGCTCCGCCTGCAGGTCGAGGAGGTTCGACAGGACCTCCTCCTGATAGTCCGCCGTCCCGGCCATGCGGTCTCCTTCTGCCGGCGGTTCCGTCGTCCCCCGGAGGGGGGATGCTAGGGCACCTGCATGCGATGACTCAACCCTCCTTTCGGCTACGGTCTTTCGGCCATGCCCGTGCTGAGCCGGATCTCGATCGCACCGGTCAAAGGCCTGCGCCTGCTTCACCCCGATGCGGTGGACCTCGACGCATCCGGCATCCCGACGGACCGTCGGTTCTTCCTCGTCGGCGAGCGCGATGAACTCGTCGACGCCACGGACCACGGCAAGCTCCTGGGCGTCGTCCCCGACTACGAGCCCGAGCACGAGCGCCTGCGACTGGTCTTCCCCGACGCCACCGTCGTGGAGGGACCGGCCGACCGGCTCGGCTCGCCGGTCGTGACCGACGTCTACGGGCGACCGGCGGAGGGCCGGCGGCTCGTCGGTCCGTTCGACGTGGCGTTGTCGGAGCTCGCCGGCCGCCCGATCGGCATCGTGCGGGCCGACCGGGACGGAACCGCCCAGGACGCGCACGCGCTGACGGTCGTCTCCCGCGCCAGCGTCCGCGACCTCGGCGTGCGCGGTGGCCGCGGCGAGGACCTCGACGCTCGACGGTTCCGGATCAATCTGGAAGTGGAGGGCACGGAGCCCTACGAGGAGGACACCTGGGCCCGGCGCCCCGTCCGCATCGGCGACGCGACGATCCGCGTCCTCGGGCAGATCCCTCGGTGCGTCGTCACGACGCTCGAACCCGATACGGGTGAGAAGGACTTCGCCACGCTCACGGTGATCGCGCGCTATCGTCCGAGGATCGGCGGCCGAGGCGGGTTGCCGTTCGGGATGTACGCGGAGGTCGCCCGACCCGGAACCGTTCGCGTCGGCGACGAGGTGAAGCCGGTCAGCGCGACTCGGGCCGGGCGGACGGCCGCCGGCGGTCGGTGAAGAGCCACGCCGCGGCGAGCCACATGATGATCGGTCCCGTCGCGAGGGCCCCGAAGATGACCGACACCCACAGGATGTCCCAGATGACCTCCATCGGCTTCGAGCCTACACGCCGCGACCCGCCGCAACGGCGACCCTACTGAGCCGGTCGCGTCACGGCCCTGCGCTACGCTCGATCGGATGAAGCCCTGGGTCCGATGGGCGATCGTCGGGGCCACCGTCGCCGTGATCGTGACCCTGTTCGTGGTCTTGTCCCCGGACGACCCGTCGGACGCCGTCTCCCCGACTCCGCCGACCTCCCCGAGCCCGTCCGTCGACGGGAGCCCGACGGTCTCACCGACACCGATCCCGACGCCTTCCGGCCCGACCGTCATCGAGGTGACGGTGCAGGGTGATCGGATCCAGGGCCCGAGCCGGCCGACCGCCACCCAGGGCGACGAGGTGTTGATCGTGATCCGGGCGGACATCTCCGACCACGTCCATGTCCACGGTTACGATCTGTGGGCCGACGTCGCCCCGGACGCGCCGGCCAGGATCCGGTTCCGGGCGAACGTGCCGGGCGTCTTCGAGGTGGAGCTCGAGGACGTTGGGCGACCGCTGTTCCTGCTGGAGATCACGCCCTGAGACGCCGTGGCGCCCTCGTCGCCGGTCTCGCAGCGTCGGCACTCGTGGCCTGGACGGGGACGGCGTTCGCGCACGGCGCGATCGGCGGCCGGATCGATCTGCCCGTCCCCAGGTGGATGTTCGTCTTCGGCGCGGGCACCGCGCTGATCGTCTCCTTCGCGGCGCTCTCGACGCTCTGGAAGGAGCCCCGCTTCGAGCATCGCCGTCCGAAACGAGCCGCTCCGTCGGCACTGCAGGCGGTGCTCACCAGTCCGACGCTCGATTGGGTCGTGCGGATCGTGTCCCTCCTCTTCTTCCTGGTCGTGGCGTCCGCCTCGGCGCGCCGGGTCGCACTGCGCGACACGATCGGACCGATCGTCGTCTACGCGTGGTTCTGGATCGGCTTGACCTTCGTCCACGCCCTCGTCGGCAACCTGTGGGCCACGATCTCTCCCTTCGACACGATGGGCAGGCTCGTCGGGCTCGACGAGGATCCTCCGTCGCGCGAGTACCCGGCGTCGTGGGGCACGTGGCCGGCCGCGATCCTGCTCTTCCTCTTCGTGTGGAACGAGCTCGTGGACCCGTTCGGCGCCTACCTCGGGAGCCTCGGCATCATGATCGTGGCGTACACCCTGGTGCAGATCGTCGGGATGCAGCGCTACGGCCGGCGCAGCTGGATCGGGAACGCCGAGGCCTTCGCCGTGTACTTCGGCCTGATCGCCGCGATCGCGCCGCTCGAACGCGATCCCGAGGGACGGGTCGTGATGCG
>DASQTT010000149.1:0-7329 GCA_035641735.1 Actinomycetota bacterium
ATCCGTAGCTTCGGCTCGGTACACGAGGTGCGGCCACCGGACGCTGCCGTGGATCGTTTCCTTCCAGACCGTCATCCCGATCTTCTCGGCCACGCGTCGTGAGGGCGTGTTCTCCGGGCGGATCAGGGAGATCACCTGCTCCATGCCCAGCGGTCCGAGGCACCGGTCACGCCACGCTGTCGCGGCTTCGGTGGCGATCCCCTGTCTCGCTCGCTTGGGCGTCACCGACCATCCCAGCTCGATCTCCTCCGCGCCGTCGACGAGCTGCGCGACCGGTCCGCAGTTGCCGAGGAACTCATCGGTCTGCCGGTCCTCGATCGCCCACAGGCTGAAGCCGTCGCGATCCTGGCGTTCCAGGGAGCGCTCGATCCAGGCACGACTCTCTTCTCGGCTGAACGGATGGGGATAGAACCGCATGTGCTCGGGATCCGACTGGATCTCGTAGAGCGCATCGAGGTCGGAGAGGTCGGTCGCGAACGGACGCAGACGCAGGCGCGGAGTCTCGATCGGCTCGATGGCCACGACATCACCCTAGCGACGGCCACCCGTGCGCCGAGGGTACGGTTGCCGGATGGCCGCACCGTCCACGACCGTCGAGATCGAGGGCCGGGACGTCAAGGTGACGAACCCGGAAAAGGTCTACTTCCCCGACGCCGACGGCGGTCCCATCACGAAGGTCGAGCTCGTCCGGTACTGGGTCGACGTGGCCGATGCGGCCCTCGTCGGGGCCCGGGATCGTCCGACGACCCTGCACCGCTTCCCCGACGGCGTCGTGGGCGAGGGCTTCTACCAGAAGCGACTCCCGAAAGGGGCGCCGCCGTGGATCGAGACGGCGCTGATCACGTTCCCGAGCGGTCGGACCGCGAACATGCCGGTGATGGCCGATGCCGCGCACCTGGCGTGGGTGGCGACGCTCGGATGCCTCGAGATCAACCCCTGGCCCGTGCGCTCGGCCGACGTCGATCATCCCGACGAGCTCCGGATCGACCTCGACCCGATGCCCGAGATCCCCTTCGACCAGGTTCGTCGTGTGGCGCTGGTGGCGCGTGAGGTCCTGGAGACCAACGGGCTCCGCGGGTTCGCGAAGACGAGCGGCAAGCGGGGGATCCACGTGAACGCTCGGATCCAGCCGCGATGGGAGTTCACCGACGTGCGGCGGGCCGCGCTCGCGCTCGCGCGCGAGGTCGAGCGACTCGTGCCCGACCTCGCCACCACCGCATGGTGGAAGGAGGAGCGCCACGGCGTCTTCCTGGACTACAACCAGAACGCCCGCGACCGCACCGTGGCATCCGCCTACAGCGTCAGGCCGACCCCTGACGCTCGCGTCTCGACCCCCATCTCCTGGGACGAGGTGCCCGATGTGGATCCCGCGGCGTTCACGCTCCGCACGATGCAGGACCGGCTTCAGACCATGGGCGATCCGGGCGCCGCGATCGACGACCACGTCGGCTCGCTCGACGACGCGTTCGCGCTGTCCGAGCGTCAGGAAGCCGAGGGGCTCGGCGAGGCCCCCTACCCGCCACACTTCCCCAAGGCCGAGGGCGAGCCGCCGCGCGTCCAGCCCTCGAAGCGCCGGCCGCCCCGGGAGGGCTCCGTACCGCCGCCGGCGCCGGGCAAGTCGACCGGCCCCACCGGAAGGCGCCGCACGAAGATGCCTCTGATCGAGATCGCACGGGCCGCGACCGAGCAGGAGGCGAAGGACGGCCTGGAACGTTGGAAGGTCCGCCACCCCGAGGCGGCGATACACCTGGAGCCGGCCGACGTGATGGTCGACTCGATGCGCGGACGGAGCACGACTTGGACGCGGATCCGCGTCAACCTGCGCAACGTCCCCGAAGCCGACCGGCCTTCGCAGGAGGCGCTCGAGGTCGACTACGACCCGTGGGAGGGCGTCGAATGGCCCGAGGAGGCGAGGCGCCGTCAGGCCCAGACGGGAGGCGACACGCCGAGCTGAGCCCAGGTGCAGGTCTTCGGATCGCGGTCGGGCCGCCACCGCAGGAACGTCGCCGCGTGGCGGATCCGCCCCGACTGGATCCGGTCGAAGGCCACCTCGCACACGAGCCGCGGCTCGATCGTCACCCAGGCCGTGTCCTTGCCGGCCGACCAGCGGCTCTGGCCACCGGGGGCGCGGGCGCCGGCGAAGCTCTCGACTCCTTCGAGCGGCCGCAGGAGCTCGAGGAGCTCCCGCTTCTCCTTCGCCTTGAACGACGAGGTGTGGCCGAGGTAGTGAAGCGCGCCGTCGTCGTCGTAGACGCCGAGCAGGAGCGAGCCGACCCCCTGGCCGTCCTTGGACAGCCGATACCCGCCCACCACGCAGTCCGCCGTCTGGCGGTGCTTCACCTTGATCCACCCGCGGACCCCGGGTTGGTACGGCTGGTCCTCCCGCTTCGCCACGATCCCGTCCTGGCCGAGCCCGGCCTCGTCGGCGAACCAGCGCTCGGCGACCGCGAGGTCGTCGGTCCAGGGCGTGAGCAGGAGGTCGGGCCCGGGATCGAGCTCCTCGAGGTCCTCGGGTGCCCGCCCGACCTTCAGACGATCCGAGAGGGCGACCAACCGCTCCCGTCGGTCCCGGAGCGGCAGCGTGGCCACCGAGTCCCCGGCGTCCTCGAGCAGATCGAAGAGGATCAACGTGGCCGGGATCTCCGCGGCGAGCTTCCGGACCCGTGACTCGGCCGGATGCAGCCGCAGCTGGAGCTCGTCGAAGGAGAGCTCTCCGGGGCGAACCATCACGATCTCGGCGTCGGCCACGAAGTCCCCGTCGCGCCGTTCCTCGAGGAGCGTCACGAGCTCGGGGAAGTACCGGTTCATCGGCCGGGCGTCGCGGCTCTCGAGCCGGATCGCGTCGCCGACCGTCACGATCGTGCGGAAGCCGTCCCACTTCGGCTCGTACGTCCAGCCGGGCCCGCGCGGGATCTCCGACTCGAGCTTCGCCAGCATCGGCCCCTGCCCCACCCGCGTCATCGCCGGCAGCCTAGCGGGGCGCGGGCGACCGACGGTCGTGCCGTGCGCCTGGAGGTCCGGCTACCGTCCGGCCCCGTGGGCGACGAGCGACGGTTCCTCGAGATGGACGACGGCGTCCGGATCGCGGTCACGCTTCACTTCCCGGACCACGTGCCGCCGCCGTGGCCGGTGGTCTTGGAGGTGCAGCCCTACCGGAAGGACGACTTCTCCGACTCGACCCCGATCTACCGTCGTCTGTGCGACGAGGGCGGGCTCGTCGTCTGCCGAGCCGACGTCCGAGGCACGGGTTCGTCGGAGGGCGTGGCCGAGGACGAGTACAGCGACCGCGAGTGGCTCGATCACGACGCGACGATCGTGTGGCTCGCTGAGCAGGAGTGGTCGAACGGCAACGTCGGCATGTGGGGGACGTCGTACTCCGGGTTCAACGCGCTGCAGATGGCCGTCCGGCGACCACCCGCACTGAAGGCGATCATCCCGATCTTCGCGACCGACCGTCGCTACACCGATGACGTGCACTACGGCGGCGGCGCGCGGCGAGGCATCGACATCCTCGACTACCCGACGTACATGGTGGCGTTCAACGCGCTCCCGCCCGTCCCCTTCGCGTACGGCGACGGCTGGCGCGACGAGTGGAAGCGACGGGTCGAGGCGAACGAGCCCTGGGTGCTGCACTGGCTGGAGCACCAGAACGAGGACGCGTACTGGCGCCGCGGCTCGAGCATCGACGGCTACGACCGGATCGAGGCGGCCACGCTCGTGATCGCCGGGCACGCCGACGGCTACCGGAACATGGCCTTCCGCGCGTTCGAGCGGCTGCGTGGTCCGAAGCAGGTGCTGTTCGGACCGTGGGCGCACTGGAGCCCGCGCGTGTCGATGCCGGGACCGCGGATCGACCACGTGCCGGTGATGATCGCGTGGTGGCGGCGGTGGCTCGCGGGCGAGGATGTCGACACCGGACCGCCGATCGCCATCTTCGTGCGTCGCTGGACCGAGCCGGAACCGGATACGGACGCGTACGCGGGCGAGTGGCGGGCCGAGCCGGCGTGGCCGCCCGTCCGTCTGGCCGAGGACCGGCGCGTGTTGGCCACCTCCGAGCCGCGGACCGGCGACGCGCTGCCGATCCGCGGTGACGTCGGCGTGGCGGGCTCGATCTGGTGCGCGGGGCTCCCTCCGTTCGGGCTGCCCTGGGACCAGCGCGCCGACGAGACGCACTCGCTCGTCTATGACTGGCCCGTCGACGTCGAGACCGAGATCATGGGACGGCCGCGTGTCGAGCTGACGGTGACGTCGTCGGCGCCGGTCGCGTTCGTCTCCGCGAAGCTCTGCGACGTCGCGCCCGATGGCACGTCGGCACTCGTTACGCGCGGGATCCTGAACCTGACCCACCGCGACTCGCACGAGCGACCCGAGCCGCTCCCGGTCGGGGAACCGGTCCACGCGACGTTCGAGCTCGATGCCACCGCCTACGTGTTCGAGCCGGGTCACCGGATCAGGCTGGATCTCGCGCCGAGCGACTTCCCGTCGTCGTGGCCACCGCCGCTGGCGGGCACGCTCGCGTTCGACCGGGACGCGTCGGCCCTGGTCCTCCCTACGCTCGACGGTCCTCCCCTCGAGCCGCCGCCGGTCTTCGCGCCGGGCGCCGCCGAGGGGAAGGGCGTCGACCGCGTCCGATGGGAGATCCATGAGGACGTCCTCGCTCGCGAGCGGTCGGTCGAGATCGACCACGGCGGCGTCCGCGGTCGGGTCGGCGTCACGGAGACCTCCGACCGGTACCACGGCGAGATCCGCGTGCGGTGGCCCGAGCCCGGGCACTGCACGGCCACGGCGGGCGCCGAGCTGGAGCTCGCCTGGCCCGAGGCCACCGTCCGGGCCGAGTCCCGAACGATCCTCCGGTCCGATCCGGAGACGTGGCACCTCGAGATCGATCTGGATGTCTTCGACGGCGACGAGCGGATCGCCCAGCGACGCTGGGAACGCACGCTCCCTCGAGACCTCCAGTAGGACTCGGCCGAGAGGTCAGCCGGGGTTCGCATCCCAGGCCGCGAGCAGGTCCCGCTCGCGATCTTCGTCGTACCCCGTTTTCAGCGGTGGCGAGCCCCGATCGCGATCCCACGCCAGCGTGTCGGCCACCGTCTCCGCGAGGGATCGCGGCGCCAGTCCCGCCCCGAGGGCCTTCGACGCGTCGTAGGCGTGGAAGCCGGGGAGATGCGGATGCCACATCGGGAACCACGCCTCGCGCTCGTCCCCGAGGTCGTGGACGAAGTCCTGATCGACCCAGACGAGCTCCGTGTCGGCGTGGGCCACCGACCGCGCGGCTTCCAGCACGTCGGCCATCGTGGCCGGCTCGGGCGGCCCGACGACGCCGTACGTCTCGGTGTCCCCGGCCTCGATCCGCTCGATGACGAACGTTCCGAGATCCCTCGCGTCGATCACTTGGAAAGGCGCGTCGGCAGGCCCCGGCGCGAACATCCGGCCGCCGGCGGCGGCTCGGCGCACCCAGAAGGTGAAGCGGTCCGTCGGATCGTTCGGCCCCACGATGTAGCCGGGTCGGATCACGAGGAGGCGACCGCCGAAGGACTCCGCCGCCTGAAGCTCCGACGCGACCTTCAGCGGACCGTAGGTCTCGTCGGTGACCTCCTCGATCTCGGGAGCGGCCGGCGGGTGCGACGGCGTGCCCTCGGTGGCACCGACGGGCAGGTCGTCCGGATGCACCGACAGCGACGAGACGTACGTGTAGTGGCCGATCCGATCGCCGACGGCGTCCGCGAGCTCGCGGACCTCGCTGGGCACGAATGCCCACGTATCCAGCACGGCGTCCCACGAACGCCCGGCGAGCGGCTCCAGCGACGCCGTCCGGTCGCCGTGGAGATGCTCGACCTCCGGGAACCCCTCCGGCTCCCACTCGCCCCGGTGGAAGACCGTGACGCGATGCCCTCGCCGCGCGGCCTCCTCGACGGCGGCGCGCCCGGAGAACCGGGTGCCGCCGATCACGAGGAGGTCCATCCGAGCGGCGGCCGTCGCGGCTAGGCGGCCTCGTCCTCCATCGAGGGCGACCATTCGCCGCTGCGTGCCAGCCCGTTCATGCGGGCGCGATGCGCCAGCGCGGCCTGCGCGGCCTCGACGTTCTGGGCGGCTCCGCCCCACGCCTTCAACGCGGGCTGCTGCAGCGCGCGTCCGTACGAGAACGAGAGCTGCCAGGGAGCCTCGTCGCGGCGGTTCATCTCGTTCAGCCGGCTCGTCGCCTCCTCGTCCGACATGCCGCCCGAGAGGAAGACCACGCCGGGGACGTCCTTCGGGACGTAGGCCATCAGCGTCCGGAGCGTCGCGTCTGCGATCGCGGCGTCGTCCACCTGGTCGGCCGCGTCCTTGCCCGGCAGCACCATGTTCACCTTGAGGAGCGTTCCCGAGAGGTCCACACGGTGCTCGAGCAGCTGCGTGAAGAGCACCTCGAGCGCTCGGCCCGTGGCGGTCTCGCAGGCGGCGAGGTCGTGGTCCCCGTCCATCAGCACCTCGGGCTCTACGATCGGGACGATCGCGGCCTCCTGGCAGAGCGCGGCGTATCGAGCCATCGCGTGTCCGTTCGCCAGCACGGCAAACTCGGTTGGCGTCTCGTCCCCGATGAAGTACGTGGCGCGCCACTTCGCGAACCGCGCGCCGAGCTCGCGGTACTCGGCGAGACGCTCTCGCAGCCCGTCGAGTCCCTCGGTCACGGTCTCGCCGGGGAAGAAGGCCAGCGGCTTGGCCCCTAGGTCGACCTTGATCCCCGGGATCACGCCGGCCTTCTCGAGCAGCTCGGTGAACCGAGTGCCGTCGTCGGTCCCCTGGCGGATCGTCTCGTCGTAGAGGATCGCGCCGGAGATGTGATCGCCGACCCCGGGAGTCGTGAAGAGCATCTGCCGGTACGCGCGACGGTTCTCCTCGTTCGATTCCACGCCGATCTGGTCGAACCGCTTCCCGATCGTGCCGGTCGATTCGTCTGCGGCGAGGATGCCCTTCCCGGGGGCCACCAGCACTCGAGCGGTCTCACGCATCGCTTCCATCGGGCGTTCGTCCCTCCTGCGTTCGGCTCGCGACGCGAGCCTCTTTGCCGATCCGGCCAAGCCTACGCGGACCCTTTCTCCCTCCCCAACCGTAACGCCGCATACCCGGACTTAGGGAGCGCCGCCCAGCCGCCGATACCGTGGTCATGCGCCGGGGGATTTACCGCTTCTCGAAGCCCGCCGCCGTCCTGACCGTGACGTTGGGCCTGCTCACGCCCATGGCCGCGAACATGGTCGGGGCCGCGGCGGGGGCGCCCGGCACCGTCCCACCGGACGGGCGAACCTCCGCGATCGTCTCGAGCGCGACGCCGCGGGCCTTCCACGCACC
>DASQTT010000150.1:0-2196 GCA_035641735.1 Actinomycetota bacterium
GGAGGGTCCGCAGGCGCCGGTCGACGCCCCGGTCACGTTTGGCCACGAGGGCGTCACGCCCCACGAAGTTCCGATCGATCGTCACGAACCGTTCGAGGCCGGCCTCGAGCGGCGTGTCATCCGCCGTGAGGTCGGAGCCGAAGTACCGGAAGCCTTTCTCGATCCGGAGGCCGTCGAGGCAGCGGTAGCCGCAGACCTCGACCCCGGCCTTGACGCCCGCCTCGGCGAGCCCGTCCCACACCTGAACCGCCCATGCGGGCTCGACGGATATCTCCCACCCCGGCTCCCCCGCGAAGCTCACGGCCTGGGCCCAGACCGAGGCGGCGCCTATCCGCATCGCGCGACCCGTCATCGGAGCGAGCACGGTGTCACCGCCGACGCGGTCTCCCAAGACCTCCGGCGCCGCCGGCCCCCAGAGCGCGATGACCGCGAGCTCCTCGCTCGCGTCGCGGAGCTCCACGTCCGTCAGGCCCTCGCCGAGGGCGACCCGCCGGAGCCATCCGAGATCGCCGTCGATCGCGCCGGCGCCCGTGATCACGCGGAAGCGGTGCTCATCGAGCCGCGCGATCGTCACGTCCGAGACGATCCCGCCGTTCCGGTCGAGGAACTGCGTATAGACGACCGAGCCGACGGGGACGTCGACCCGGTTCGCAGCCGCCCGTTCCAGCAAGCCGAGCGCCTCCGCTCCCGTCACCTCGATCTTGCCGAAGGAGCTCAGGTCGAAGAGCCCCGCGCGCTCCCGCACGGCCCGATGCTCCTCGCCGACGCGATCGAGCCAGGGTGGTCGCGTCCAACCGAACGCTCGCTGGTCCGCGCCCGCTCGGCGCCACGGCCGACCGGGCTCGATCCGTTCCGCGCGCTCCCAGCCGTGCTTCGCCTGGAAGACGGCTCCCGCGTCCTGCAGGCGCCCGTGCAGAGGCGACGTGCGCTTCGGGCGACCCCACTCATCGTGATCGAACGGGTATCGAAGCCGGTAGTAGTAACGGTAGGTCTCTCGGGCGAGCTCCGCGACCCAGCCTGCGTCCTCGTGGACCTTCCCGAACCGCCACGGGCGGTAGGACGAGACATCGAGACCCGGATCGTCGGCCGTGATCCATCCGGCGAGAGCCCGGCCGAGGCCGCCGGCCGCGCCGAACCCGTTGAGCGAGAGCCCGGCGGCCATCCAGAGCCCCCGAACGGTCGGCACCGGTCCGACGAGCGGGTTCGCGTCGGGCGTCATCGCGTCGGGGTGACAGATCAGCTTCACGATCTCGGCCTCGGCGACGAACGGGAATCGCCGGGCCGCCCCCTGCAGGAGCTGCTCGAATCGATCCATGTCGGGCGGGAGCGAACGGCCGCCGTGGTCCCACGGCGCCCCGTCCACCCAGCGGGCGACCGGGTCGGGCTCGTAGCCGCCGAACACGACGCCGCCTGCCTCCGCCTTCCCGTAGATGAGGTTGTCCGTGTCCCGGAAGCACGGCATGTCCCGCGGCAGCTCGGAGCCGGGCACGGCTTTCAGCGCGATGTGCTGGTGGTCCACGGGGGTGGACGGGACCCGCACGCCCGCCATCGCGGCGATCCGTGGCGCCCAGATGCCGGCGGCGTCGATGACGACCTCGCACTCGATGCGGTCGCGCTCCGTGCGTACCGCGCGGACCGAGCGCCGCTCGTCGAGGTCGATCCCGATGACTCGCTCATCCGTCCGGATCCCAACGCCCAGGTCCCGCGCGGCGTCGGCCAAGGCGTGCGTCGCCGTGTGCGGATCCAGGAACCCGTCCGCGGGGACCCAGACGCTCCCGAAGAGATCGTCGGAGCTGGCGGCCGGCATCAGCTTGAGCGTCTCCGCCGCCGACAGCAGCGCGACGTCGAGCCCGATCCCCTTCGCGCGGGAGACGCCGCGCTGGAGATCCTTGAAGGAATCCTGGCTCGAGGCGATCCGGAGGCTTCCGACGGTGTCGAAGACGCCCAGCTCCTCGTAGAGCTCGATCGAGTAGCGCCGGAACGCCGTCATCGTGGGCGAGGGGTTGAACATCGTCACCAGGCCGGCGGCGTGCGCGGTGGAGCCGCTCGTCAGGTCGCCCTTGTCGATCAGGAGCAGGTCGGTCCAGCCGACCTTCGCCAGGTGCAAGGCGACGCTGCACCCGGTGACGCCACCACCGATCACGACCACGCGAGCTCGGTCCGTCACCGGAGCGCTCCAGGACGGAAGGGGCGGGG
>DASQTT010000151.1:0-2712 GCA_035641735.1 Actinomycetota bacterium
CCGGCGGCAGCCGGCACGGGCGCCTCCTCGGTGGACTGGCCGGCATCCTCGCCGGGCTCCTGAGCTTCCTGCTCCGCCTCGGCCTCGCCCTCGGCCTCCCCCTCCTCCCTGTCGCCGTCCTCGGCGTCGCCCTGCGGGGGCTCCGGCTCCGGGCCCCTTTCCGCCGCCACAGCCTCGGCCGCCTCCTCGGCGTCCCCGAGCGCCAGCACGTCGGCCTCGACGGTCTCCTGGACGGCTCGGTCGCGCGCCGGCCCGGAATCGTCGCCATCGCCCTCTTCGAGCTCGGCCGCCACGTCCGCGCCGAACTCGTCCCCGAAGTCCCCCTCGAGAACGGTCTCGATCTCATCCGTGATCCCGTGCTCGAGATCCCGCCCCCGCGCGCTCTCGGCGCGCCGGGGCCCCCTCCCGGCCTCATCCTCGCCCGGGTGCCGCGGGTTCCGGTCGCGGTCGCGGTCGTCGGGCGGGCCGCCGCGCTCGACGGTCATGGCGAGCCTTCCTTCGGGAGCCACCGCGAGACGCCGTCGAGGAACTCGACCAGCGTCCTCCGGTAGTTGGCCAGCGACGACACCGAGACCCACTCCTCGGGCCCGTGATGCCCGCCGCCCACAGGGCCGAACTCGACCGCGGGAATGCCGGCGCGCAGGAAGGAGACCACGTCCGAGGCCCCGTCGCGGCCGACGCTCGTCACCTCGGCGCTGTGGTACGGGGCGGTGGCGTCATACAGCGCTCTCACGAAGGGCTGCTCCGGGTCGACCGCCGCAGGGGGGCGGGTGAAGGTGGAGATCACCGCCGCCCCCTCCACGCCCCGGACCTCCTCCAGGATCGCGGCGGGCTCCTGCTCGGGCAGGTAGCGGATGTCCACGTCGATGATGCACGTGTCGGGCACCTTGTTGAGGGCATCTCCGCCCCAGATGCGACCTAGGTTGATGGAGGGCCGGTCGAAGAGCTCGGAGCTCTGCCGCGCAAACGGTAGCGACTCGATGCTCCGGAATACGTCCAGAGCCCTGAGAATCGCATTGTCTCCCTCCCACGGGGTCGCCCCGTGCGCCGCGCGCCCGCTGACTTCGAGGCGCATCGCGAGCACGCCTTTCGCCTGGACCCCGATGTGCATGTCGGTCGGCTCGCCGGTGATCGCGAAGTCTCCGACGAATCCCTCCTAGACGAGCCTGTCGGAGCCCCGCTCCATCTCCTCCTCGGACTCCTCATCCGGAACCACCCCGAGACGGACCCGCACCTTGGCGCGGTCGCGGAGATCGTGCAGCACGAGGAGCATCGCCGCGAGCGCACCCTTCATGTCGTAGGCGCCGCGCCCGAACAGTCTGTCCCCGTCGAGCCGCGGCTCGAACTGGCCGGGCCTGCCGGGGACGACGTCCAGATGTCCGTGCAGGAGCACGGTGGGCCCGCCGTCCGGGCCGATCTCGGCGATCGTGACAGGGAGATCGCGCACGCCGATCTGGCGCGCCTCGATGTCGCGCGCCTCGAGCCAGCCCTTGACGAAGCCCGCGGCGAGGCGGATCTCCTCCGCTCGGGAGCTGTCGTACGCAATCAGCTTCTCCGTCAGCAGCCGTTCGTCCATTGACAAGTCCTCAGTCGTAAGTCCTCAGTCGTCAGTCCCCAGTCGCCAGTCCCCAGTCGTGCGAGATTGCTGAGGACCGAGGGACTGAGGACCGAGGACTAAAGCTACTGGCTCTCGGCGACCTCGAGGAACGCCTCGGCACGAGCCTTGTCGCGCTCCGCTCGCTCGTAGCCGGCGGTTCCCTCCTCGGCCTCGGAGAGTCGCTGCTCCGCGTCGGAGATGCGCTCCCGCAGCTCCGAGGCATCGAGCTCGTCGGGGGGCCTCGCCTCGCCGATCAGGACCAGGGCCCGGTTCGCGAAAACCTCGAGCCAGCCCTCCGCGGCGGCGTAGCGATCGATCTCGGACTCGGAGCGGTGCAGCCGCAGCTCCGACGGCACGAGCCGGGCGACCATCGGGGCGTGCCTGGCGAGGATGCCGACCTCGCCGACGGTGGTGCGGGTGGAGAGCTGGACCAGCTCCCCCTTGAACACCTCGCCCTCGGGAGTGAGCACCTCCGCGAGGAACTTGTCGTGGCCGTCGGGCATCTACGCGGCGGCCGGCTCCTTCTCCTCCTCTTCCTCGCGCTCGGGAGCCTCTTCCTCCTCGCGCTCGGCCGCCTCACCCTCCTCCTCCTTCGCTCCCCTCGTCTCCTCGACGACCTGGTCGAGCGAGCCCTTCATGTAGAAGGCGCGCTCCGGGACGTCGTCGAGATTGCCGTCGACGATCTCCTTGAATCCGGCGACGGTGTCGCCGACCGGCACGTACTCGCCCCCCCGGCCGGTGAACTGCTCGGCGACGAAGAACGGCTGCGAGAGGAAGCGCTCCACCCGGCGTGCGCGCTGCACGGTCAGGCGGTCCTCGTCCGACAGCTCGTCGATCCCGAGAATCGCGATGATGTCCTGCAGCTCCTTGTAGCGCTGCAGCACCTCCTGGACCCGAGTGGCGGTCTCGAAGTGCTCCTCGCCCAGGATGTCGGCCTTGAGGATCGTCGAGGTGGAGTCGAGCGGGTCGACCGCCGGGTAGATCCCCTGCTCGGCGATCGGCCTGGACAGGACCGTCGTGGCGTTGAGGTGCGCGAACACCGACGCCGGGGCCGGGTCGGTGAGGTCGTCCGCGGGAACGAAGATCGCCTGCACCGACGTCACGGATCCCCTCGA
>DASQTT010000152.1:0-2274 GCA_035641735.1 Actinomycetota bacterium
CACGCCGTTCACGATCACGCGCCCCGAGAAGACCAGGACCTCGCCGACCGCCGTACCCCGGGCCACGACGACGGTTCCGGACAGCATCACCTGGTCCTCGGACTGGGCGGGCGGCTCCTGGGCCTGCGCCCCGCCGGCGAAGAGGCCGGTGCCCGTCAGCGCGAGGAGGAGGACCACCGCCGGCCGCCGTCGCATGGCGCGGCATCCTACGGCGCCCCTGTCGGGGCCACCCGATAGGTTGATGTTCGTGCCCCTGGAGGTCTTCTCCCCCGCCGTCCGGGACTGGTTCCGGACCGCCTTCGAGGCGCCCACCCGTGCCCAACGGGAGGGTTGGAAGGCGATCGCAGCCGGGGAGCACTCGCTCGTCCTGGCGCCGACGGGATCGGGGAAAACCCTCGCCGCGTTCCTCTGGGCGATCGATCGGCTCTCGTCGGAGCCTCCACCGGACGACCCCAAGGTCCGGACGCGCGTCCTGTACGTCTCGCCGCTCCGGGCGCTGGCCGTCGACGTCGAGAAGAACCTCCGCGCGCCCCTCGCCGGGATCGCGCACGCGGCCGAGCGCCGGGGCGAGCGTCTCGCGCACGTGCCGGAGGTCGCGATCCGCAGCGGCGACACCCCGGCGCGTGACCGGCAGCGGCTGATCCGCAAGCCCCCGGACATCCTGATCACGACCCCGGAGTCGCTGTACCTGATGCTGACCTCTTCGGCTCGGGACACCCTCCGCGCCGTACGCACCGTGATCGTCGACGAGATCCACGCGATGGCCGCCTCGAAACGAGGAGCGCACCTCGCGATCTCGCTCGAACGCCTGGAGGAGCTCTGCGAGTCGCCGCCCCAGCGGATCGGCCTCTCGGCCACCCAGCGACCGCTCGAGGAGATCGCCCGCTTCCTCGGCGGCGTCGAGGGCGGCGCCGAGCGACCCGTGACGATCGTGGACGCCGGACACCGCAAGCCGATGGACCTGCAAGTCGTCGTGCCCGTGGAGGACATGGGAGGCGGCATCGCCGTCGACGCGCGGGCGCCGATCCGCTCGGACGGGGAACTCGAGGGACGACAGCCCTCGCCCTCGATCTGGCCGTCGATCCACCCGGCGGTGCTCGAGCTGATCCGAGCCCATCGCTCCACGATCGTGTTCACGAACGCGCGCCGCCTCGCCGAGCGCCTCGCCGCCAGCCTGAACGAGCTCGCCGACGAGGACCTCGTGCGGGCGCATCACGGCTCGCTCGCCCGCGAGCAGCGGCTCGAGGTCGAGGACGCGCTGAAGGCCGGAACGTTGCGAGCGATCGTCGCCACGTCGTCGCTCGAGCTCGGGATCGACATGGGGGCCGTGGACCTCGTGATCCAGGTCGAATCCCCGGGTTCGGTAGCCACCGGACTCCAGCGGATCGGGCGCGCGGGGCACCAGGTCGGTCAGCCGTCTGTCGGCCGGATCTTCCCGAAGTTCCGGGGCGACCTGCTGGAGGCCGCCGTGGTCGCCGAGCGGATGCTCGCCGGCGACATCGAGCAGACGCGCTACCCGCGGAACCCGCTCGACGTGCTGGCGCAGCAGCTCGTCGCGATGTGCGCCGTCGAGGAGCGCGGCGTCGACGAGCTCTTGGACGCGGTGCGCCGAGCCGCGAACTTCGCCGACCTCTCGAAGGACGTCTATCTCGCCGTGCTGGACATGCTCGCGGGTCGCTATCCGAGCGATGGGTTCGCGGAGCTCCGCCCCAGGCTCGTGTGGGACCGGGCCGCCGGGACGGTCCGGACGCGGGAGGGCGCCGGGCGGATCGCGATCACCTCGGGAGGCACGATCCCCGACCGCGGGCTGTACGCCGTCTTCCTCGTGGACGGGCCGCGCGTCGGTGAGCTCGACGAGGAGATGGTCTACGAGAGCCGCCGCGGGGACGTGATCGTCCTCGGGGCGTCGTCGTGGCGGATCGAGGACATCACCCGCGACCGCGTGATCGTCTCGCCCGCGCCGGGCGAGCAGGGGCGGATGCCGTTCTGGCACGGCGACAAGCCCGGACGACCGATCGAGCTGGGCAGGGCCGTCGGCGCGTTCACCCGGACGCTCCGCGGCTCGCGACGCGATGCGGCGCTCGAGCGGCTCGAACGTGACGTCGGCCTCGACCGACTGGCCGCCGGCAACCTCGTCGCCTACCTCGAGGAGCAACAGGAAGCGACCGGCGCCGTCCCCGACGACCGGACGGTCGTGGTCGAGCGGTTCCGCGACGAGATCGGCGACTGGCGGATGTGCGTGCTCTCGCCGTTCGGCTCGCGCGTGCACGCGCC
>DASQTT010000153.1:0-3753 GCA_035641735.1 Actinomycetota bacterium
GGGAACTTCGGCTCCGTGGACGGCGATCCACCTGCCGCTGAGCGCTACACGGAGGCACGCCTCGCGCCGATCGCGATGGAGCTCCTCCGCGACATCGACGCCGAGACCGTCGACTTCGTGCCGAACTTCGACGGGTACGAGCAGCAGCCGGTCGTGCTTCCCGCGCGGTTCCCGAACCTCCTCGTGAACGGGTCGGGCGGGATCGCCGTCGGGATGGCGACGAACATCCCCCCGCACAACCTCGGAGAGGTGATCGACGCGGTCGTGCACTTCCTCGACAACCCCGAGGCCACCTCGAAGGACCTGATGAAGTTCGTGAAGGGCCCGGACTTCCCGACCCGCGGCATCGTCATGGGTCGCGACGGTATCCGCGATGCCTACGAGACCGGTCGGGGCTCGATCAAGGTCCGCGCGGCGGTCTCGGTCGAGGAAGGCTCGGGCGGCCGGTCGCGGCTCGTCGTCAGCGAGCTCCCCTACCAAGTGAACAAGGCACGGCTCGCGGAGAAGATCGCGGAGCTCACCAAGGCCGGCAAGGTCAAGGACATCGCCGACCTCAAGGATCACTCCTCGGGGCGGGCCGGGATGCGTCTGGTGGTCGATCTGAAGCGCGGCGCGAACCCTCAGGTCGTCCTGAACCAGCTCTACAAGCACACGCAGCTCCAGGAGTCGTTCGGCGCGATCATGCTCGCGCTGGTCGACGGCGTGCCGCGAACGCTCACCCTCGTGGAGATGATCGGCTACTACGTCGATCACCAGATCGACGTCGTCACCCGTCGGACACGGTTCGATCTCCGCAAGGCGGAGGAGCGCGACCACATCGTCCAGGGACTGCTGATCGCCCTCGACCACCTCGACGAGGTGATCCGGATCATCCGGGGATCGCAGGACGCCGAGCAGGCGCGCACGAAGCTGATGACGAAGTTCAAGCTCTCGGAGATCCAGGCGAACCACATCCTGGACATGCCGCTCCGGCGGCTCACGAAGCTCGCCCGCGCCGAGCTCGAGCAGGAGCACAAGGAACTGCTGGCTCGGATCCGCTACCTGAACGGCCTCCTGAAGGACCCCAAGAAGATCCGGGGTGTGATCAAGGAGGAGCTCGCCGAGATCAGGAAGAAACACGCCGGCCCTCGCCGCACGCAGATCAAGGCGGACGAGGGCTCGTTCGACGTCGAGGACCTGATCGCGGAGGAGGACGTCGTCATCACGGTCAGCCGCGCCGGCTACGTGAAGCGCGTTCCGATCGACACGTTCCGGCGGCAGGGTCGGGGCGGCAAGGGCGTGCGCGGCGCGAACCTCAAGGAGGAGGACGTCATCACGAACGTCTTCACGACCACGACGCACAGCTGGCTCCTGTTCTTCACGACGAAGGGCAAGGTGTACCGGGTCAAGGTGCACGAGGTGCCCGACTCGTCGAGGACCGCACGGGGCCTGTACGCCGCCAACCTGCCGGGCGTCGCGATCGCCGGTGACGAGCGCGTCAGCGACGTGCTCCACCTGAAGGAGTACGAGGAGGGTCGTTTCCTCCTCTTCGCCACGAAGAAAGGCATCGTGAAGAAGACGCCGTTGCCCGAGTACCAGTCGGCCCGCGCCGGGCTCGCCGCGATCAACCTGAAGCCCCGCGACGAACTGATCGACGTGAAGATGACCGACGGCAAGGACGAGGTTTTCCTCGTGTCCCGCAAGGGTCAGGCGATCCGGTTCAAAGAGCAGGTCGTCCGGTCGATGGGCCGTTCCGCGGCCGGCGTGATCGGCATGCGGCTGGCCGAGGACGACGAGGTGATCTCCCTCAGCGTCTCGTCCGACGGCGAGGAGATGATCAGCGTCTCCGAACAGGGCTACGGGAAGCGCTCGCCGCTGAAGGACTATCCGGCGAAGGGTCGCGGCGGGAAGGGCGTGATCGGGCACCAGCTCACGAAGAAGACGGGCCTGCTCGCCGGCGCATTCGTCGGGTCGAAGGAGCAGGACATGTTCGTGATCTCCTCGAGCGGGATCGTGATCCGAGTGCCGGCGGGGGAGATCCGGCGGGTCGGTCGTTCGAGCCAGGGCGTGCGGACGATGCGGGTCGAGGAGGGCGCGCACGTCGTGGCGCTCGCGCCGGTGATCATGCAGATGGGCGAGTAGCCCGAAACGAGGGAACCTCCGGGCATCGCCGGCCGTTGACTGGCATGATGACGGGAGCCTTCCCATGAATCCCGGACTCGGTTTGCTCATCGAGCTGCTCGCGTTCGCGGCCGCGGCCTACGTGGTCGTCGAGCTCCGGCCGCGCTACCCGCAGCTCGTGACCGACGCGTCCCTCGCGGCGACGGGTGCGGCGATGGGCGCGGGAGCCCTGCTGTTCCAGCAGGACGTCGGCGTCGTGGGCGCGATCCTGGCGCCGCTCGTCTCGGCCGCCCTGTTGGTCGCCCACGTGCGCGTGCTCACCGCGATGGGGGTGGCGCTGCCGGAGCGGGCGACCTTGCCGTCGTGGCTGGATATCCCCCCGCTGCGGCGTGGACCGGCGTACGCTAGCGCCCCGACCGCACCGGGAACGATCGAGGAGCGTGTGCAGCAACCCCAGTCGACCGCCGAGCCAGAGCCGGATCCGGAACTCGAGCCGATGCCCGAGCTGGACGAGGACCTGGCGCCACCGCTCGGACCGGCAGCGCCGGCCCCAGCCGCGGAGCCGTCGTGGCCGCAGACCGTGGTGGGAGCGCGCACCGCGGCGCGGCTCCCGCGCCGCGGTGCGCGCCGCACCCGCGTCGAGATCCGGCACATGAGTCCGTTCTCGGTCTTGAAGTTCTCGCTGATCTTCTACTTCTGCGTGTTCCTCGTGCTCTACCTGGCATTGGCGATCATCTGGGCGGTGCTGTCCGCGAGCGGCGTGATCGACGCGTTCGAGCAGTTGCTGGGCACCGTCTTCCCCTCAGCGGGCGCGTTCACGGAGACGGGCGGTCTCAGCACGAAGGGCGCGCCGCCGCTCGAGATCGACACCGGGAAGGTCTTCACCTGGATCTTCCTGCTCGGCTGCGTGGGCGTCGGGATCTGGTCGCTGATCAACGTCTTCGTGGCCGTGATGTACAACCTGATCAGCGACATCGTCGGCGGCGTCGAGGTCACCCTCGCGGACCGACGCGGCGGCGAGTAGCCATCCTCGTTGACACGGTTTCTCGAGCGTGGCTACGCTGCCGGTCGGCCCACGGGCCTGTAGCTCAGCTCGGTTAGAGCGCTTCCCTGATAAGGAAGAGGTCGATGGTTCAAGTCCATCCAGGCCCACTGAGGAGGGCGTAGCCCATGGGACACGACACCGAGGACCAGGAGAAGAAGGGGGGCTTCTTCAGCAAGCTCCTCAAGCTCGCCGTCATCGGCGCGATCATCGCTGCGGTCGTCCAGTTCGTGAAGCGACGCCGGGGCGAGGATCTCGACGACGTCGAATGGCAGGAGCTCCCGCCGCCGGCCGGCGGCTAGGCCCTTCCGCGGCTGCATCGACGGGCCCACCCCCGAAGGGGCGGGCCCGTCTGCGTCATCCGTACACTCCGGCCGTGGACGCGCCGGCCTGGGATCTCGCCCGCGCCGCGGCCCGCGCCGCCGCCGTCGAGCTGCGGCCGTTGACCACGCCGGAGCAGTTCGACGGCGCGATCGAAGTGATGATCGCGACGTGGGGACGGTTCCAGCTCCTTCCACGAGAGGTCTTCACCGCCCTCGCGCACTCCGGCAACGTGCCGTGGGGCGCTTACGACGGCGACCGTCTCGTCGGCTTCGTGCTCGGATGGGCCG
>DASQTT010000154.1:0-2586 GCA_035641735.1 Actinomycetota bacterium
GAGCCGCTGCGCATCCGAAACGGATGTGACGACTCCGCTCTCGTTCCCGGACAGGATCGACATGCCCACCACCGTCACGATCGCGGCGCCGAGCAGCGCGGCCACCGGCCAGATCGGCACCTGCCGGGTTCCGAGCCTTCCGAGGGTTCCTCCCTGGGCGCTCATGGCACCCTCCTTCCGCTCCGGGTCCCCTTCGGGGACCTCCCTGACTTCCTGGAACGAACCGTAGGAGGCCGGTCTCGGCGGGTCGGTGCCGCCCCGCACCGAGCCGACGTGACGTTGGCCACATCGATCCCGTGACGATCGATCGCGGGACGGCCGCGTTACGATCGGTGGCATGAGCGAGCAGTCCGAACGGCTCCGATCGCTGCGCGAACGGATCTCCTCCGCGAAGGAGTTCCTTTGACGTCGAGGGCGCTCGCTCGCAGCTCGCCCAGCTCGAACGCGAGGCGTCCGACCCGTCGCTCTGGGACGACCCCGCCCGCGGCCAGGAGCTGACCCAGCGCCTCGCCCGGCTCCGGGACCGGGTCGACCGCCACGACCGGCTCCAGCGCTCGCTCGAGGATCTGGACGCGACCGACGAGCTCCTCGAAGACGAAGCGGACCCCGAGCTCGCGGCCGAGCTCGCGGCGGGGCTCCAGCGTCTCGAGGCGGAGCTCGAGCAGCTCGAGCTCGTCGCCCTCCTCTCAGGCCCGTACGACGACCACGACGCGGTCGCCACGATCCAGGCGGGCGCCGGCGGCACCGAATCGCAGGACTGGGCGGAGATGCTCCTTCGGATGTACGGGCGTTGGGCGGAACGACACGGCATCCGGTTCGAGATCGACGAGATCCATCCGGGTGAGGAGGCCGGGATCAAGTCGACGACGTTCATGGTCCACGGCGCGAACGCCTACGGTCTGCTCTCGGCCGAACGTGGCGTGCATCGACTCGTCCGGATCAGCCCCTTCGACGCGCAGAAGCGGCGACACACGTCGTTCGCCGCGCTCGACGTGATCCCCCTCCTCGAGCGTGAGGAAGAGGAGGAGGTCGAGATCCCCGAGGAGGAGCTGCGGATCGACGTCTATCGCTCCTCTGGTCCCGGCGGCCAGTCGGTGAACACGACCGACTCGGCCGTGCGGATCAGCCACCTCCCGACCGGGATCGTCGTCGCCTGCCAGAACGAGCGGTCGCAGCTCCAGAACCGTGCCGTCGCGATGCGGATCTTGAAGGCGCGCCTCGCGGAGCTCGAACGTCGCAAGCGGGAGGAGGAGCTGAACGATCTGCGAGGCGAGCGCAAGGCGGTCGACTTCGGCTCGCAGATCCGCTCGTACGTGCTCGCGCCCTACCAGCTCGTGAAGGACCACCGGACCGATGTGGAGGTCGGCGACCCGTCGCGCGTGCTCGACGGCGACATCGACCGGTTCATCGAGGCGGAGCTGCGACGGCGAGCGGCTCCCGGCGAGGCCGCGTAGCGCGACGCTCGCGAGCCGACGCGGCCCCGCGCGCGACGATCGGCGCGGTCAGGAGTCCCGCCCAGACGACGGCGCCGAGCGCGAGGCCGAGCACGACGGCGTCGTCGTGGTACGTCAGCACGACTTCGGAGGACGGCCGATCGCCCAGGAGCACGCCCTGGAGGAAGCCGTCCACCGGCAGCGTCCGAGCCGGTCGCCCGTCCACCGTCGCTCGCCATCCCGGGTCGTAGGCGCTGCGCACGGTGAGGATCCCGCCGGCGGCGGGGTCGATCCGCAAGACCACGCGCGTGAGCGACGTCCCGTGCACCGTGGCGGCGGCGAACGACCGCTCCGCGGGCATGCCGGCGGACGGTCCCGGGTCCTCGACCACCACCGTGCGGGCGGGGTCGAAGCCGGGGGCGACGACCACGGCCATGGCGTCCGCGGCGTCCTCGACGACCACGACGTCGTCGGTGACCGTCGCGAGCGGCTGCGCCTCGAACAGCTCCCAGAGCGCGTACCGATCGGCGCGCGCCACGACCCTCGCGGGCAGCGTCGGCTCGATGCCGGAGGGGACGACCAGGTACCGCAGGCCGAGGAGCCGCACGTCCCGGACGGCGGGATCGTTCAACACGGAGGCGTTGTAGAAGACCGACAGCTCGTTCGTGGCCCGGATGTACCGCCAGTAGCGCGGGAGCTGGACGGGGTTGTAGCCCAGGGCGTCGGCCACGCCGAACAACGTGCCGCGCGACGGCGCGAGCGCCGGCCAGTCGGCCGCCGAGCGCAGCCAGAGGTAGCCTTTCTCGAAGTAGGCCTCCGGGGGTGCCCACGTCGCGTACCGACCGGGTTCGCGCCGCAGGTGTTCGGCGATCGGCGTGATCCGCAGGTAGGCCTCCTCGCTGAGGCGCGGATAGCGCAGGACCTGAGGCACGAGGATCGGGTGTTGGCCGGACTCGAGGCCGGTGAAGATCGTGCCGCCCTCGTAGATCTGCGCGTAGACGGCGCCGGCCAGCAGCTCCACGGTGATCGCCCCAACGAAAACGACGCCGCTGGCCCATCGCCATCGCCCGGTGGCGAGACCGAAGAGCACCGGCGCGGCGGCCAGGAGCGCGAGCCCGGCCATCACGTACCGGACGGGATTCCCCAGGAGCGC
>DASQTT010000155.1:0-3652 GCA_035641735.1 Actinomycetota bacterium
ATCGAGCTCGCGCTGGCCCGATGGTTCGCAGAGGACGTTTTCGGCCTGCCGGAGACGTCCGGTGGCGCCCTCACCTCGGGCGGGGCGATGGCGAACTTCATCGCCCTCACGGTGGCGCGCGACGCGAAGGCGACGTGGGACGTCCGGCGGGCCGGCGTCGCCGCCGGCCCGCCGCTCGGCCTCTACGTCTCCGAGGAGACGCACGTGGTCTCGATCCGGGCGGCGGACATGCTGGGCATCGGGTGGGACAACGTCCGGAAGATCCCGGTCGACGCCGACCAGCGGATCCGGATCGACGAACTCCGGGCGCGGGTCGCCGCCGATCGCGACGCCGGCGTCCAGCCGTTCGCCGTCGTCGGGAACGCCGGCACCGTCTCGACGGGCGTCGTGGATCCACTCGAGGACCTCGCCGCGCTCTGTCGCGACGAGGACCTCTGGTTCCACGTGGACGCCGCGTACGGCGGCCCCGCGATGCTCGCCGACGACCTCAGGCCGCTGTTCGCCGGGATCGAGCGCGCCGACTCGATCGCGTTCGACCCGCACAAGTGGCTCTACACGCCACAGTCGGGCGGGTGCGTCGTGGTCCGTGACTTCGAGCTGATGCGGCGAGCGTTCGACGTCGACTACGTGGCGTACGTGGTCAAGGACGAGGAGCACACCGATTGGGGCGTCGACCTCGGGCGGCACTCGCCCAACTTCAGCCGCGGCTTCTGGGCGCTCAAGGTATGGGTGTCGTTGCTCGCGCACGGGCGAACGGCGTACGCGAGGCGGATCTCCCACGACGCGGAGCTCGCCCGGTACCTCGGCGCGCGGGTCGAGGAGTCACCCGAGTTCGAGCTGATGGCCCCGGTCGGCCTCTCGATCACGTGCTTCCGCTACGTGCCAGAGGGTTTCCGGTCCGCGTCGACGGACCCCGCGGGCGATCCCGCGCGAGACGCGTACCTGGATGAGCTGAACGGCCGCTTGATGACGGCGATCCAGCTCGACGGACGGGTGTACTGCTCGAACGCGGTGCTGGGCGGCCGGTTCTGCCTGCGATCGTGCATCGTGAACTACCGGACGGAGGCGGAGGACATGGAGGCGCTGCTGCACGTGGCCTCCGAGCTCGGGGCGAAGCTGGACGCCGAGCTGCGGCCCGAGTCGCTCCGATGACCTGGTGGTCGCTGCTCGGCTCGGGGGAGTTCCAGCCTTGGTCGGACGTCGCCGACCGATGGCTCCTCGAACGCGCCGACGGTGACGGACGGGTGCTGATCCTCCCGACCGCCTCCGCACCGGAGGGGGACGAGGTGTTCGACCGGTGGGCATCGATGGGACTGGAGCACTTCGCGACGCTCGGCGTGCCGGCCGAGGTGGTGCCGCTCAAAGTGCGGCACGACGCTGAGGATCCCAACCTGGTTCGGCTCCTCGACGGGGCTTCGATGGTGTACGTCAGCGGCGGGAACCCCGCGTACCTCGCGAGGACGCTCGAGGACACGGCGTTCTGGGCCCGCGTCCTCGAACGGCTGGTCGAGGGGATGGGGTACGCGGGCTGCAGCGCCGGTGTCGCGTGCCTCACGGAGTCGACCTTCGACAGCGACACCCAGTCGTTCGCGGACATGTTCAAGGCCGGCCTCGGTCTGATCCCCAGGACGGTGTTCGCGCCGCACTGGGACATCGTGGACGGGTGGATCCCCGGAGCGAGGGAGTTCATCCTGGACGCGGTGCCCGAGGACCACGTGTTCGTGGGCCTCGACGAGGACACCGCGATGCTCGGCGACGGTTCGTCCTGGGAGGTTGCCGGCAAGAGCGCGATCCACGTCCGCAGGGGCGACGTGTGGGCGGGCTTCCAGGACGGGGACCGATTCGAGCTCGCGCTCCTGAGGGAGGACTGACATGGACGGGCTGTATCACGAGGGCAACCGGGCACTGCAGGACCGCTTCCACACCCGACGACTCGCCGACAGGATCGAACACCTGTTGGTCCACGACACCTTCACGCCGCACGACCGGGCGTTCATCGAGTCCCGGGACATGTTCTTCCTGGCCACCGCCGACGAGCAGGGCCGCCCGAACGTCAGCTACAAGGGCGGGGATCCCGGCTTCGTCCGTGTCGTCGACGAGCACACGCTCGCGTTCCCGAACTACAACGGCAACGGCATGTACCTGTCGATGGGCAACCTGGCGAAGCAGCGTAACGTCGGGATGCTCTTCCTCGACTTCGGCGGCCACGGACGGATCCGTGTGAACGGCGAGGCCTCGGTCGACTTCGAGGACGATCTGCGGTCGTGGTGGCCCGAGGCGCAGTTCGTCGTCCGGGTGGCGACGCGCGAGATCTTCCCGAATTGCCCGCGGTACGTGCACCGCTACGAGAAGGTCCAGGCCTCGGCGTTCGTCCCACGCGAGGACTGCGAGACGCCGGTGCCGTCGTGGAAGCGCGCCGACTGGGCGGTCGACGTGCTCCCGGAAGGCGACCCGGCGCTCGACCCGGACGCGACGGTCGTCTGAAGGCTCGGTGTCGGTGGGCGACGAGGAGCATCGCCGCGTGGCGCGGAAGCACCTCAACCGCGACGACCCGATCGAATCGCGCAGCCCCGAGATCATCCGGCGGCTCTCCGAGGCGTACCCGGACGCCAAGGTCGCGCTGAAGTTCTCGAACCCCCTCGAGTGCCTCGTCGCGACGATGCTGTCGGCGCAGTGCACCGACGAGAAGGTGAACGAGGTCACGGCGATGCTCTTCCAGAAGTACCGCACCGCGGAGGACTACCTCCGGGTGCCGGAGGATGAGCTGAAGGCGGACATCAAACCCACGGGGTTCTTCAACCAGAAGGCGACGGCGATCCGTGAGGCCTGCCGTCGGATCGTCGAGGTGTACGGCGGCGAGGTGCCCGGCACGATGGAGGACCTGATCACGCTGCGGGGCGTGGCGAGGAAGACGGCCAACATCGTCCTCGGGAACTCGTTCGGGACCGTGGAGGGGATCGCCGTCGACACGCACGTGCATCGGGTGTCGAACCGGCTCGGGCTCTCGGACCAGAAGGATCCGAACAAGATCGAGGCCCAGCTGATGGAGCGGATCGCGCGCGAGCGATGGTTCGACTTCACGTACGTGCTGATCGATCACGGCCGGGCGATCTGCACCGCGAAGCGACCGAAGTGCCCGATCTGTCCCGTCGAGGACCTGTGTCCCGCGAGCCAGGCGTGACGTTCGGCGAGGCCTCGCGCCCGCTGGTCGTGGCGCACCGCGGGGCGTCCGTCGAGCAGCCCGAGAACACGATCGAGGCGTTCGCGGCGGCGATCGACGCCGGGGCGGACGCGGTCGAGTTCGACGTGCGCCTCACGGCCGACGGGGTCCCGGTCGTGATGCACGATCCGGATGTCTCGAGGACGACGGACGGCCGGGGCATCGTCTCGGCGCTCACCCTGGCGGAGGTGCGCCGGCTGCGGATCGCCCTTCCCGGCGGCGGCGCGGCCGGCGTGCCGACCCTGGACGAGTCGCTCGGGTGCCTGTCCGGCCGCGCCGCCGCCGACATCGAGCTCAAGCACGGCTCGGACGAGCCCGGAAACGACGCGCTGGCCTCGCCGGCGCTGGAGCCGACGCTCGAGGCCCTCGATCGCGCGTCGTTCGTGGGCCCGGTCCTGCTCTCGAGCTTCGACGAGTCCACGCTGCTCCGCG
>DASQTT010000156.1:0-3633 GCA_035641735.1 Actinomycetota bacterium
CGAGGGCGGCAGTCGCTGAGGCTCGGGAGGCGCGGACGATCGGACGGCCGCCGGCGTCCGCCACGCCGCGCCAGTAGTGGAGCGCTCGGAGCGCGAACCAGAGGCGGAAACGGAGCGAGCCGTCGTCGGAGGCGTGCACGAACCACGCGACCGTCCACCGGAGCGGAGCGTCGAGGCTCGCGAGTCCCGGGAGCGCCATCACGGCAGTCCCGACGAGCCGGTGGATCCTCGAATCGACGAGCTTGCGCCCGAGCACCTCCGCGGCGAGCTCCGGGTGCTTCCGCACGAGCCGGACGTCGTTGCGGCCGACCAACCGAGCGCGCCGCAGCAGCCTGGGGAGCTCGTGTGGCTCGTCCGTGTACGCAACGGGCGCAGGCATCCGGCGAGCGACCGCGCCTTCGCGGAGCAGGCGGTAGGTCAGATCGACGTCCTCGTTGCCATAGGCACCCCCCTGCGTGAACGACACGTCGAACCCACCCACGCGGTCGAACCACACACGGCGGATGCCAGTCGCGGCGAACACGACATCATCGAACCGCACGTCGGCGTCGGTCGGACGGCGCTCCTCGTATTCGCGGTGTATCCGGAGAGCCTCCCGGACGGGAACGGTTTCCGGGACCCACGGCCCCACCCTGATGTCGGGAACGACGATGTCCGCTCCGTCGTCGATGAGCTGGTTCACGGATCGGAGGAAGCCGGGCGGCAGCTCGACGTCGTCGTCGATGAACACGAGCCGGTCGCCACGCGCTTCCACCGCACCTCGGTTCCGCGCGGACGCCAGCCCCCCGTGAGCCTGTTCGATCACGGTAGCGGGGAACGGCCAGCGCATCGAACGGAGCGGCGTGACGCGATCCGGCGGTGGGCCGTCGGCCACGACGACCAACTCCACACCCCCCCGCTCGACGTCCTGCTGCGCGAGGCTCGTGAGCGTCCGTGGGATCCGGGTTGAGAGTCGCGTCGGCACGATGACGCTCAGCACCCGCTCATGATAGGGAGCGCGGGTGGAGGAACGGCCCGACGCGCAGCGCGACAACACGAGCGCCGAGCTCCACGGGCGGGTCGGCTCGGCGCTGAAATGGAGAACGATCCAACTCGGCACCGAGCAGGGACTCTCGATCGCTCGCTTCGTGATCCTGGCACGCCTGCTGGCACCGGCCGACTTCGGTCTCCTGGCGATCGGGACGGTCGTTCTCGACCTCCTCTTGGCGCTGACGAACCTCGGGCTCGGTCCCGCCTTGGTCCAACTCCGGGACCGACGACGCCGTCACTACGACGCCGCGTGGACGATCGCCCTCGTGCGTGGCGCGGTTATCTCGGTGACACTGTTCGTGGGCGCCGACCTGATCGCGGACCTGTACCGCGAGCCGCGCGCCACGCCGCTGCTTCAGCTCCTCGCGATCCGGCCGCTGCTAAGCGGGCTCGAAAGCCCCCGCCTCGCCGATCTCGAACGCGAACTGAACTTCCGTGCGCTCGCGATGCTGATCGTCACGGCGTCCGTCCTGCAGACGGTGGTCGCGGTGGCGCTCGCGCCCGCGCTCGGCGTCTACGCGATCGCTGCAGGCATGCTGGTCGGTACGTTGGCGCACACGGCCCTGAGCTATCGAGCCGCGCCGCACCGGCCCGCCTTCCGCTTGGACAGGACGTCGACCTCGGCGCTTCTCACGTTCGGACGGTGGGTGTTGGTGACGAGCCTGATCGGGATCTTCGGGGAGGCGGCGCTCCGCGCGGTGATCTCGCGTCACCTCGGCGCCGCGGAGCTCGGGCTCTACTACCTGGCGCTCCGCCTCGCCTATCTGCCGGCGAGCGTCGCAGGGACGGTGGTGGGCTCGGTCGCGTTCCCGCTGCACGTGCGGTTCCGCGACGAGCCGGAGCGCGCCGCCCGAACCCTGTCGAGCAACCTCCGGTCCCTCGTCGCGATCGTGGTTCCCACGTACGTCGTCCTCGTCGGGCTCGCGACCCCGATCACGCGCGACGTCCTCGGTCCTCGATGGATCGGCGCGGACGAGTTGATCTCGGTCCTCGCGATCGCCGCCACGATCGGGCTCGTCGCCGACGCCGTGTTCCCCATGTTCGAAGGTCGCGGAGAGCCCGACCGGATCTCGCTGGCCCTCACGATCCGGACGATCGGTCTCCTCGTACTCGCGTGGCCGCTCACGTTGCGCTTCGGCGTCCTCGGCGCAGCCCTCGCGACGCTGACGGCGGAGGTCCCGGTCCAACTCGTCGTCGGCGTCCTCGCCGGCCGAAGGATACCGAGGCCGTTCCGTGACGTTCCGGTGACGTTCGCCGCATCGCTCGGGGCGGGAGGAACCGGGCTCGCGGTCGGTTGGGCGCTCGAGGCGATGTTCGGCCCGCCGGTCGGGGCGCTCATCGCCGGATCCGCGGGCGGGATCGTGGCAGTCGCCACCTTGTGGTGCATCGACCGGGTCCTCGGACTCGGCCTCGCCGAGCAGCTCGCGCGAGCCTTCCCCCCACTTCGAAGGATCCTCGGGACCATGCCGCACCGCGCATGAGGACGCCCTGCGTCAGCACCTTGCGAAGGCGCGCACGGCGCGTCGACCTGCCGTCGCCGCGCCGCTGGCGAATGCCCACGCGGGCGGTCCATCACGATGCGGGAGCACGAGCGAGGCCGCCGCCACCGGGTCATGTCTGGCCAGCGACCGCACGAGGCCGCCGAACCAGCCGATCGCGTCGCGCCTGATCGAAGCACGTTCGTCGCGAGTGAGCGAGCGATCGGTGAGGATGGCGCTGGTGAATCGCCACAGCAGCGCGCTCGCCGCGCGGTGATGATCGGCGGAAGAGGGCTCATGCCACCCTCCCCCGCGGAGGACGCGCACCACGGCGGGATCCGGCGCACGGCCGAGCAGGCGGCTGAGCGCCGATGCGGCGATCGCATCGGCTGATCCGGTCGCATCGGCGGCGTTGGCGGCCGAGGAGCTGCCCTCGTGGAGCCGGTATCGGACGACGACGTCTGGAACGTTCGCGATGTGGGTGACTTCGATCGCACGGATCCAGAGGTCGTAATCCTCGGCCGGCTCGGCATCGGTCCGGTAGCCGCCCAGGTCCTGCAGGACATCCCGCCTCGCCACGACTGTCGGATGGTTGACGCAGTTGTGCACGTGCAGCATCCATCGCACGTGGCCGGGGGACGTGGGGACGTTCGTCGGGGCCCCCAGCGGGACGCCTTGCACGTCGACCGGCTGAAGGTTGCCGCCGACGATCCCGATCGATCGGCTCCGCTCCAGGAGTCCGAGCTCGCGCTCGAGGCGATCCGGCATCGCGATGTCGTCCGCGTCCATCCGGGCGACGTACCGTCCGCGAGCGAGCCCGAGGCCGGCGTTGAGTGCGGCGGCGACCCCGCGGTGGGTTCCGAGCCGAAGGACCCTCAGCCGCGCGTCCGAAGCGCCGGCCAGGAGCTCAGGCGTCTGGTCGCCGGACGCATCGTCGACCACCACGATCTCGAAGTTCCGGTACGTCTGGGCGAAGATGCTTTCGAGGGACGCAGGGAGGAACGCTGCCGCGTTGCGTGCCGGCATCAGCACGGTGACGCGGGGGTCATCGCCCATCGGAGTCGCTCCGCCAGCTGGTGAGCCGGGTACGGACCAGCCTTCGCGCGCGTCCGCCGGCCGACCGGAC
>DASQTT010000157.1:0-2175 GCA_035641735.1 Actinomycetota bacterium
CGCCGCTTCCGGAACCGGTCGGCTGCCGTCTTCACCCCGGCCCCAACGCTCAGGAACTTCACGAGCGGGCTGGTCGCGGCGTGCTCGATCAACGACGTGAGGCGCTCGGCCCGTCGCATGATGCCGCCGACGGAATCGAGCACGCCGCCGAGGCGGTCGAGGTGTCCGTTCGTGCGCTCCACGGAGCCCTTGACCTCTCGCAGCAACGGCGCCGTCTCCTCGCGCATCGCGTCGATCGTCATCCGGGTCGAGATCAGCACGTCCGCCGTCTTCAGCAGGACGTAGCAGAGGAACGCGACCAGCAACCCCCAGAACACCGCGACGCCGATCAGGGCGATCTCGCCGCCGGTCAATGCGAGGAACGTCATCCGGGCACCTCCCGTGCTCCCGAAGCGGGTGGGCTGCCCAGCATACCCACCGACCCTCAGTCGGCGGGCTCGTCCTCCTCGATGGGCATCCCCGTGCCGGGCTCGACGACGACGTCGGCGCCCTGGCCCGAGGGCTCGTAGTAAGAGACGTCCTCGAAGCGTTCGGGGCGGTACTGCTGCTGAACGTGGTGACCGTCGAAGTCGTGGGGGTACCGGTAGCCCTCGCCGTGGCCAAGCTTCGAGGCCCCCGCGTAGTGGGCGTCGCGGAGGTGCGGCGGGACCGGGTCGGTCGAGTCGGCGTCGACCATCGCCTTGTCGAGGGCGTCGGTGACCGCGTTCGACTTCGGTGCGCGCGCCAGGTACACCGCGGCCTGCGCGAGGGTCAGGCGCGCCTCCGGCATCCCGACGTGCTCGAGCGCCTCAGCCGCCGCCACCGCCACCGGCAGCGCCTGCGGGTCGGCGAGCCCGACGTCCTCGGAGGCGAAGATCACCATGCGCCGCACGATGAAGCGCGGGTCCTCGCCCGCGTGGATCATCCGGCCCAACCAGAAGAGCGCGGCGTCCGGATCCGATCCGCGCATGCTCTTGATGAACGCGGAGACCACGTCGTAGTGGTTGTCCCCGCGGTCGTAGGCGACGATCCGACGCTGGATCGCGTCGGCGACCCGCTCGCCGTCGATCACGGTCTCGCCGGCGTCGGCGAGGAGCACGGCCGCCTCCAGCCCGGTCAGCGCGGCCCGCGCGTCGCCCGCAGCGATCTCCACGAGGTGGTCGATCGCCTCGTCGGTGAGCGCCACGCCGAGAGCGCCCATCCCGCGTTCGGAATCGACCACGGCGACCTCGATCAGGCCGCGGATCTCCTCAGGCTCCAGCGGCTCCAGCCGGAGCAGGAGGCACCGCGAGATCAGCGGACTCACCAGGCTGTGGTACGGGTTCTCCGTCGTCGCGCCGATCAGCGTGATCGACCCGTCCTCGATCGCCGGCAGCAGGATCTCCTGCTGCGCCTTGTTCCAGCGGTGGACCTCGTCGACGAACAGGACCGTCCGGAACAGCGTCGTCTTCGAATGATCCATCACGCGACGCGCGTCGGAGACGCCCGAGCTCACGGCGGAGAGTTGCTGGAAGTCGGCGCCCACGGCGACGGCGAGCAGGTGAGCGAGCGTGGTCTTCCCGGTGCCGGGAGGTCCCCAGAGGACGATCGAGGGCAGGTGGCCGCCGTCGATCAGCTTCGTCAGCGGCTTGCCCTCACCCAGCAGGTGTTGATGCCCGACGAACTCCTTGAAGTTGCGCGGACGCATCCGCGTCGCGAGCGGTCGATCCATCGAGGAGAGATCCTTTCCCGGTCCGAGTTGCGGCCCCGTCCGGCCGAAGGCAGCATGATAGGGGTTGATCGTCGCCTCGGGAACCCGGTCGAGGGACCTAGGCTGACCGGATCCGATCGCGTCTCGAAGGGACGACGCTGCAGGAGCCTGCGCTGCAGGTCAGTCGTCGTACCGACGAAGCACGCGCCGCGGCCGGATCCGGTAGATCACCCGCTGCTGTCCCGAGGTGGAGGTCCAGGCTTCTCCGTCGTGGTAGCGGCGGTTCAGCTCGTCGATGTGGCGCTCGGCCTCCTCGCCGGTGACGAAGTCCTCCACCTCGCCGTCGACCCGGATCCAACGATAGGGATCGCGCTCGTCGTGGACCGTCACGGAGACGCGAGGATCCTTCCGGAGGTATCGGTCCTTGACGCGGCCGACCGCCGAGTTGACCAGGACGCGCCCATCGGCCGCGTCGATCCACACCACGCTCACGTGCGGCGTCCCGT
>DASQTT010000158.1:0-2718 GCA_035641735.1 Actinomycetota bacterium
GACGCCGTGACCGAGATGAACATCCCGGCGCTCGCGATCTCCTCGACGGACATCCGCGATCGCGTGAAGGCCGGACGTCCGATCCGCTACCTGGTGCCTGAGGGCGTCAAGAGCTACATCGAGAAGGCGGGTCTGTACCGGTGAGCGCGGCCCGCGGCACGCGGGTCCGGACCCTGCGCCGTCGCCGAGCCGTGGCCGTGCTCGGCGGGATCGCGATCGCGGCCGCCTCCGCGTACGGCGTGTCGCGGCTCGGCGACGCGGCCGGCGGCGGTGGCGACCCTCCTGGGACCACGGGCGCGGCGCGTCCCGCCGAGCTGCTGGCCCTGCAGGTCGTGGGCACGCCTGACCCGCTGCTGGCGCTCGTCGGCAGCGGAGCGGGGGACCGGCCGCCTGCGTTCTTCACCGTCCCGTTCGAGCTCACGATGACCGTGCCCGGCCAGGGCGAGGCGACGGCCGCACAGGTCGCGGACCTCGAGGCCCCCACGATGCGCGTCGCGGTGTCCAACGCCTTCGGCGTGTGGGCGGGGCGCTACGCCGTGATGGACCTGGACGGCCTCGCGGAGGCCGTGGACCGAGCCGGAGGGATCGAGGTCCCCGTCCCGGGTTCGTATCCGACCCAGGCCGGTGCGCTTGGGCCGGGGAGCCAGGAGCTGAACGGCGAGCAGGTCGTCGCGCTGCTCCGCGTCCGGGACCGGAGCGGCGAGGCTCGCTGGGCATCCGTCGTCCAGGGGCTCCTCAGTGATCCGATCGCCCTCGGGGATGCGGACCTGCTGGCGTCGAGCGGCGCGGAGGGGGTGGAGCGCGTGCTGGAGGACTCGGCCGGCGCCGGGCTCTCGCTGTTCCCCACGATCTCGGTGGCCGGCAGCGTGCTCGTGCCGCTGCAGCCCGACCTCGATCGCGAGGTGGCTCGTGTGTTCGGCTGGGGGCTCCCGGTCCCGGTGATCGTCGAGAACGGGGTCGGCGCGCCGGGCCTCGGCGAGGACGTCGCCGCGATGCTGCTCCCCGAAGGCTTCCGCGTGGTCGTCTCGCAGAACGCGGAGCCGTTCGGGTACGAACGCACCAAGGTCGTCGCGAACGGGGCCGCCGCCGTCCCCGACGCGGAGCGGATCCGTCGGGCGCTCGGCGTCGGGCGCGTGGGCGTCTCCCGGGTACCATCGGGTATCGGCGACATCACGATCATCGTCGGGGAGGATTTCACGGAGTGACGGATACGGACCAGCAGCGGCGAAGCGGGCAGATCCCGCCGAGCCGCGACACGGCCGCCGTCGCCGCCCGAGCCGCCGCCTCGAAGCAAGCCGAGGACATCGTGGTCCTCGACGTGAGCCGGCTGATCGTGATCACGGATCACTTCGTGATCTGCACCGCGACCTCGAGCCGGCAGATCAAGAGTGTGATCGAGGAGATCGAGCGGGCCCTGAAGGAGCAGCTGGGCGTGCGTCCTGCTCGACGCGAGGGCGAGGGGGACGCCGGATGGTGGCTCCTCGACTACATCGACGTGGTCGTCCACGTCTTCGGTCCCGCGGAGCGCGACTACTACGACCTCGAGCGACTGTGGAGCGACGCCCCACGGATCGACTGGGAAGAGCCGGACGCGGTCTCCTCGGCCCGTTAGACTCGCCCACTCCGGGCCCATAGCTCAGCTGGTAGAGCGCTTGGCTGGCAGCCAAGAGGTCAGGGGTTCGAATCCCCTTGGGTCCACCGGCAGGGGAAACGTCCCATCCGAGCGTTGCACGCCGTTCCGATCCAGTGAAGACGAGCTCAGGTGCACCTGCGTAGCGGACACGTACCACGACTCCACCGAGCTGGTGCAGCAGTACGCGCCGTACACGCTCCACGTGAACGGCGTGGTTCAGCCCGGCGGCTAGACACCGGACGGCTCCAGGCGAGGGGGCGGCCGCAGGCCGCCCCCCTCGCTGGTGGCCGGGAACGCCAGATCGTGGCAGCGGTGGATCTCCAGTTCTCACCCAGCTCGGAACGATCACGAGGGCGAGCCGATCCCCCGACGTCGGCGCGGAGACGTGCGACCGGATCGGCGGGGGCCTTCGGGTGGCCGCGATCGGTGCTTGACAGCGAACGCGGGTCAGGGGCTCACCGCATAGCCTCGCCGTGTTCGTCCCGCGGCGACCTGCGTTTCCGCAAGTGGGCGCCGAACCGCTTAACGCCGTTCTGGCCGGTCAGCCAAGAGGTCGGGGTCCGAATCCCTTGGGTCCCCTGCTGCAGGGTCCGTGCGGTGCCCCGGCTACCACTCTTGATACCGGCTCCAGATCAGCAATGGGATGAGGATGGCGGCGATCACCAGCCCTGCTTCGAGCGAGCTGGCCCAGGGCTCAGCGGGCGGTGGGAACGGCCCGCGCATCACTGGCGGAGGCGCGGGCGTTGGGGATGGCGTCACCGGATCGGGGGTAGGTATGGGGGCTGGCGCTGGTTCACGCGCGCTCTTTCCCTTCCCGGTCGATCCCTCCCGGTCCTCGACCTCAGGGGAGATGCGCCGCACGCTTGCTCGATCCCCCACCAGCGGGTCGGACGCCGTTGGGGCGGGCCCGGGGGCCGACACGGTCGCGGGCGGCGGGGAGGGCACCGGCGTCACCGTTCGCACTGGGGAGGGCGACGGCGTCTCAGATGGAGACGGCGACGGCTCTTCCGATGGGCTCGGCTTGGGGTGGGGACTCGGCGTGGGATGCGGGCCCGGCGACGGCGTCTCGGACGGCTTCACCGCTT
>DASQTT010000159.1:0-2271 GCA_035641735.1 Actinomycetota bacterium
GGCGAGGCGTGGTCACTCCCTGGCTGGTGGACGCCACCGCGACCGCCCCGGGCGCGGCCCTCGCCTGGCTCGCCGCGGTCGCGGTCGCGGCCGTGTGGGCGAGCCTCCCGTTCCTCGCGGCGGCCGTCGTCGGCGGCGCACTCTGGACGGCGCTGGCCGTCTGGAGCGGCGGCGTGGCGGCCCCGATCGCGAGCCACCTCATGTGGACGGCCTGCATGATCGCGTGGCCGCCCGCGGGAGCCCGTGCCAAGGTGGCCGGATGAGCTTCCTCTCCACGGCGGTCCAGGGAGTGCTCGAGCAGGGGCGGTTCTGCGCGATCGCGACGTCGACGCCGCACGGGCCCCACTGCACGCCGCTCGTCTTCGCGCTCTCGGGCGGCCGGCTGTGGGTGACGACCTCGAGGCGCTCCGCGAAGACCCGGGCGTGGAAGTCCGACCCGACCGTCGGAGGGCTCGTCCGCCACGAGGACTTGGCGGTCACGTTCACCGGTTCGGTCAAGCTGTACGACGCGCTCGACCGCGGCACGTGGGGGAGCGCCATCGCGGGAGCCACCTCGATCGCCCGCGCGACGGCCGCCTTCGGCGCGAAGAACGCCAGGTTCTTCGCCGGCTACGCGATCGACGCGAAGCAGGTCCCGTTCGCCTGGACGCCGCCGGGCCGCGTCCTCGTCGGGATCGATCTGGACCGGGTGGCGCTGATCGACGACGAAGGTGTCCAGGAGGGGAGAGGCAAGTGGCGAGGGGAGACCGCCTCGCACGCGACGTTCCGGCGCTCGACGAAGGCAGAGGATCCGCTCGCCCTCGTACCCGCGGAGGTGCGCCGCCGCCTGGGGACCGACGGGGAAGGAGCGCTGGCGATCGTCGGCGATCGCGGGCCGGTCGTGCTCCCCGCCCGATGGCGGTCCGAGGCCCACGCGCTCTACGCCGCCCTTCCGGGCGAGACGCTGGCACTCGCAGACGCGGGTCCGGACTCGCCGTCGGCGTTGATGATCGACCTTGCGTCGGAGTGGCGCGCTCGCGAGATGGTCGGGACGATGATCCAGGGCACCGCGGGTCTCTTCACCGTCGATGAGCTGGGAAGCGGGGCCAAGACGGCGGCCGGCGTCGCCGAGGCGATCGATCCCAACGCCGACGCCCTCGTCCGGCTGGCGCCGACCCGCGTCGTCTGGTGGCGCGGCTGGTCGAGCGGCAGCGCGCAGGCCTGATGCCGGCCGCGGAGTTCTCGGTCGAGGTCGACGCGACGCCGAAGCGGGTGTGGAAGGTCGTGAGCGATCCACGGAACATCCCGGCGTGGGAACGGCACGTCGTCCGCGTCGACGTGCCCGACGACGTGGTCCTCGGCGTGGGATCCACCTGGTCGGTCGAGATGAGCTTCATGGGCGTCGGCGTCAGGGTTCGCGGCGAGATCGAGGAATGGGAGCCGCCGTCGCGCGGGCGCGTCCGGTTGCGCGGGCCGCTCGACGCCACGATCGTGACGACGGTCGCCAGCCTGCCGCGCGGGCACAGCGTCCTCCGTCACGAGGTGACGTACACGTTCCGCGGCGTCCTCGGCCGTGCGGTCGCCGCGGGTCTGGGGGCGCTCGGCGGCGCCCAGCTGGGGATCAAGCGCGGCACGCTGGCCCAGAAGCGTCAGATCGAACGGTCGGCCTAGCCTTTCCTCGCCTTCGCACGGCGGCGCATCCACGCGAACATCCACCCGATCACGAACCCGAGGACGGCCGCCACGACGATCGTCACGGCGATCGCGACGTCCCAGTCCCAGAAGAGGAAGTCGACGTTCGCGTCGTCCAGGTTCTGCAGGACGAAGATCACGAGGAGGACGGCCGCGACGAGCAGGATCGCGCCCTTGCCGCCCATCCCCTCTCGCCGGTACTCGAAGTTCGGAAGCGGCTCGTCGGAACCTCGGTCCTGATCGTCTCCTCGTCGCACGTCTCCTCCTCCGTCCGTCCCGGGACGACGATAGGTTGATCGTCGCATGATGGGCGACCGATGACGCTGCGACGGATCGTGTGGGCTTCGGTGCTGGCCGTTGGGGGAGCGGCGATCGGGCACGCCGCCCTCCGCACGCAGGACGGTCGCGAGCTCGACGAGAACCTGTTCAAGGCCGCCAACGCGCAGCGGAGCGAGGGGGCCGACCGTGTGTTCGGGGCGATCACCGAGGCCGGTTCCCTGTACGCCGTCGGGGCGGCCGCCGTCGCGCTCGCGGTGCTCGGGCGCCGCCGCGAAGGTGGCCGCGCCCTGGCGGGCGCGGCCACGACGTGGCTCGCCCTCC
>DASQTT010000160.1:0-7353 GCA_035641735.1 Actinomycetota bacterium
GCGGGCGCGAGCCCGTCGCGCGCCGAGAGAGATGGCCGCCGCCGGACCGCGAGGTCCGGCACAGGATCCGGCTTACAGGCCGGCTCCTCCATTTCCCATCAGGGCTACGTTCGCTCCTTCGTCGCTCACTGCTTGAGCCCCGAACCCGACGGGGCCATGGTGTAGCGTCCCGCCGGTGGACATCGAGAAGCTGCGGCAGATCTCGCTCTTCGAGCACCTCCACGACCACACCCTCGCGCGGATCGCCGAGCTCTCGAACGAGTTCGAGGCGCCCGCCGGCTGGGTGCTGATCGAGATCGGCCAGCCCGGCTCCGGGATGTTCGTCCTCGAGGAGGGGACGGTCGAGGTCCAGACCGCCGACGGCAACCGTTGGGAGTACGGACCGGGGGAGTTCTTCGGCGAGCTGGCGCTCCTGACGGATCACCCTCGGAACGCGCGCGTCCGGGCGAAGACCGCCGTCCGGTGCCTCGCGATCTCCCGCAGGGACTTCCAGGAGCTCCTGCGAGAGGAACCGGAGATCGCGGTGGCGATGCTCCCGAAGCTCGCCCAGCGGGTCGACGCCCCCCACTAGCAAGACTTGCGCCTACTCGAACACACGTTCTATCCTCAGGGGATGGAGCCGCAGCTGTTCGAGATCGCCCGGCGGCAGTTCGACACGCCCGATTTCCGCGGCATCACGTTCATCGAGTCCGAGGCGAAGTCGATCCTGAACCGCGTGCCCGGCAATTCATTGCCGTTCAACTGGACGATCAATCCGTACCGAGGATGTTCCCATTCCTGCACCTATTGCTTCGCTCGGCCGACGCATACCTATCTCGATATGAACGCCGGCCGCGACTTCGAGAGCAGGATCGTCGTGAAGGTGAATGCGCCCGACGTGTTGCGGAGAGAGCTCGCCGCCAAACGCTGGAAGGGCGAGCACATCGCGATGGGCACCAACACCGATCCGTACCAGCGCGCCGAGGGCCGTTACGAGCTGATGCGAGGGATCATCGAGGCACTCGTCGACCATCGCAACCCGTTCTCGATCCTGACCAAGGGCACGCTGATCCTCCGAGACGTCGATCTCCTGCAACGGGCGGCCGAGGTGTCGACGGTGTCCGCCGCGTTCTCGATCGGAACGCTCGACGATGCCGTCTGGCGCGAGACCGAACCCGGCACGCCGCACCCGAAGGCGAGGGTCGACGCGATCCGGACGTTGACCGAGGCCGGGATCCCAACGGGCGTGTTGATGGCACCGGTGCTGCCGGGGCTCTCCGACCGCCCGGAGCAGCTGCGGGCGGTCGTCGAGGCATGCCTCGACGCCGGCGCGACCCACGTCTCGCCGATCCTGCTTCATCTCCGCCCCGGCGTCCGCGAGGAGTTCCTGCCGTGGCTCGAGGAGCACCATCCCGATCTGGTGCCGCGGTACCTCGATATGTACCGGCATCCCTACGGCCCGAAGCAGGACCGCGACGAACTCGGCCGCACGGTCGAGGGGTTCGTCCGCGACGCGGGAGGGACCCCGCGTCGCTCGATGGAGCGCTACCCCCACCGCGGCGTCATGGGACCGAACGGACGCAAGCGGGAAACGGAACAGCTGAAGCTGCTGTAGCTACGCCGGCGCCGCGACGCCGGCCTCGACCGCGCGCTTGAGCTGCTTGCCCGCGTGATAGCTCGAACGCACCAGTGGGCCGGCCTCGACGTGCGCGATCCCGATCGACTCGCCCAGCCGTTTCCAATCGGCGAACTCGTCGGGATGCACCCAACGATCGACGGGTAGGTGGTACGTCGTCGGCTGGAGGTACTGGCCGATCGTGAGGATGTCGATCTCGGCGTCTCGCAGGTCCTCGATCGCCGAGGGGATCTCCTCCGTACGCTCACCCATCCCGAGGATCAGGTTCGACTTCGTCACCTGGCCGGCGCGATGGCGCTTGGAGAAGCGCAGGACGTCCAGCGACCGGTCGTAGCCGAACGCCGGCCGGATCCGGTCGTGCAGCCGTCGTACGGTCTCGAGGTTGTGGGCGAACACGTCCGGCCCGGCGTCCAGCACGGTCGCGATGTCGCGCTCTCCGCCCTTGAAGTCCGAGGGCAACACCTCGACGCCGATCCCTGCGACCGCCTCACGAACGGCGCGGATCGCCGAGGCCCAGATCCGGGCACCGCCGTCCTCGAGGTCGTCGCGAGCAACCCCGGTCAACACGACGTAGCGCAGTCCCATCTCGCGGACGGCCTCTGCGATCCGCGACGGCTCCTCCTCGTCCACCGGATCGGGCTTGGCCGTCATCACGTCGCAGAAGCCGCAGCGGCGGGTGCACTTCGAGCCGAGGATCAGGAACGTGGCCTCTCGCTCCTCCCAGCACTCGCGGATGTTCGGACACATCGCCTCCTCACAGACGGTGTGGAGCGAGCGGCCGCGCATGATGCTCTTGAGGTCTTCGTAGTTCGGGCCCGCGACCAGCCGGACCTTGAGCCACGGCGGCTTGCGGGAGGGGAGCGCGTCCTCGCCGGGGCCGTTCGTCACGCCGACGATCGGAAGGTGGAGCCGGCGCTTGTGCGGGTTGTGGTCGACGACCGTCACGGTTCGAGTGTAGCCATCGACCTCACGTTCGATCGAAGCCGCCTCAGCTGCGGGCCAGCTCGCGCATCCGCGCGTACACCTGATCCGGCTCCGGCTCCTGGAAGTAGTGCTCGAGGGGCGCTGCGAACGGCATCGCCGGGATGTCCGGTCCGCCGACGCGCACGATCGGCGCGTCGAGGTCGAACAGCGCGCCCTCGGCGATCACGGCCGCGATCTCTGCGCCGGCGCCGAACGTTCGGTTGTCCTCGTACACGACGATCGCCTTCGACGTCTTCCGGACCGAGCCGAGGATCGTCTCCACGTCGAGCGGCGCCATCGTCCGCACGTCGACGACCTCGACGGAGATCCCTTCGTCCCGCTGCAGGCGTTCCGCGGCGTCGAGGCACGTGTGGAGGGCGTAGCCGTAGCTCACGCAGGTAACGTCCTCGCCCTCGCGCTTCACGTCCGCCACGCCGATCGGCGTGAGGTACGCGCCGTCGGGGACTTCGCCCTTGATCGCGCGGTAGGTCTTCTTGTGCTCCAGGAACATCACGGGGTCCGGGTCCTGCAGGGCGCTCCGGAGGAGCCCGGCGGCATCGGCGGGGGTGGACGGCATCACGACCTTGAGGCCCGGCACGTGGGCGTAGAAGGTCTCGATCGACTGCGAGTGATAGAGCGCCCCGTGGATGCCGCCGCCGTACGGCGTTCGGATCACCATGGGGACGCCGAAGTCGCCGTTCGAGCGGTACCGGATCCTCGCCGCCTCCGAGATGATCTGGTCGAACGCCGGGTGGATGAAGTCCGCGAACTGGATCTCGGCCACCGGCAGCAGTCCGTGCAGCGCCATCCCGATCGCGATGCCGACGATCCCGGACTCGGCGAGCGGCGTGTCGATCACCCGCTCCTCGCCGAACTCGTCCATCCAGCCGGCGGAGATCCGGAAGACGCCGCCGCGGGCGCCGACGTCCTCGCCGAGCAGCACGATCCGCTCGTCCTCGGCCATCTCGTCGTGGAGCGCGTCCCGGATCGCCGTGACGACGTTCTTCTCGGTCACGATCCCTCCTGGAACACGTGGCGGAGGGCCGACTCAGGCTCGGGGTCGGGCGCGTCCCAGGCTGCGCGGATCGCCTCGTCGATCTCGGCCTTCACCTCGGCGCGCAGCCGCTCGTCGGTTCCGTCGTCGATCACATCGTGCTCACGGAGGTAGGCACCGAACTGGACCAGCGGATCACGGGCCTTGGCCTGCTCGACCTCCTCGCGTGTCCGGTAGCTCTTGTCGTCGTCGTCGGAGGTGTGCGGGAGGAACCGGTAGGTCTTGCATTCGATCAGGGTCGGACCCTCGCCCGCGCGCGCCCGCTCGTGCGCGGTCTTCATCGCGCCGAAGCAGGCGAGCACGTCGTTCCCGTCCACGACGACGCCCGGGAAACCGTAGCCCTCCGCCCGGGTGGCCACGTCCTGGACCGCCATCTGCTTCGACTGAGGCACGCTGATCGCGTACTGGTTGTTCTCGCACACGAAGACGACCGGTAGGCGATGGATGCCGCTGAAGTTGAGTCCTTCGTGCCAGTCGCCCTCGCTCGTCGCGCCGTCGCCGAACCAGCAACCGACGACGGCGTCCTCGCCCCTGAGCTTCGCGGCGTACGCGATCCCGGCCGCGTGGGGGACCTGCGTGGCGATCGGCGAGGACCCGGTGATGATCCCGAGCCGCCGGGATCCCCAGTGAGCCGGCATCTGGCGGCCGCCCGACGACGGGTCGTCGGCCTTCGCGAAGATGCCCAGGAATACTTCGTACGGCGTCATCCCGGCGGTGAGCACCACGCCGAGATCCCGGTAGTAGGGGAGCCAGATGTCGCTGCCCCGGCGCATCGCCCAAGCGGTCCCGATCTGACACGCCTCATGGCCGGCCGCAGGGACCACGAACGGCGCACGACCCATCCGGTTCTGCCGCAGCGCGGCCTCGTCCAGGAGCCGGGACGTGAGGAGCAGGCGATGCATCGCGAGGAGGTCGTCTGCGGAGAGGCCGAGGGCGCCGTGTGGGGTTTCGGCTACCTGGGTCGACACGCTGCCGCTCCTCGCACCGTGTTCGCAGGATAACAGTGGTATCCGGCGCGTTTCCATCGCTCGGCCGGGGGACCCGAGGGTGTTCGCAGCTCGCTCGAGGGAACAGAGCCGGCGCGCAGGCGCGTTGTCACTCCGAGATGGCTGACCGAGACTGGCTGAAGGTGGTTCGATGACGGCGAACGTGGTGGAGGTGACCGACGCGACCTTCGACGAGGTCGTGGTCGAGGGCTCGAAGACGCGCCCGGTGGTCGTCGACATGTGGGCGGCATGGTGCGGTCCGTGTCGAACGCTGACCCCGATCCTCGAGAAGGTCGCGGAGGAGCGCGGCGGAGCCTTCCTCCTGGCGAAGCTGGACACGGACGCGAACCCGAGCGTCGCGCAAGCGTTCGGCGTCCAGAGCATCCCCACCGTCGTCGCCTTCAAGGACGGACAGCCGGTCACCGGCTTCGTCGGCGCCTATCCCGAACCGGAGGTCAACCGTTTCGTCGATTCGATCCTGCCGACGGAGGCCGACCGGGTCGCCGAGGACGCGAGGTCCGTCGAGGCGTCGGGAGACCTCGAGGGTGCGGAGCAGCGGTACCGCGAGGCGCTCGCCGAGGATCCCGACAATCGGGAGGCGGGGATCGGGCTCGCCCGCATCCTCGTGGACCGCGCCGAGCTGGACGCCGCCGAGGAGCTGGCCGCCAGGCATCGTCCCGATCCCGAGGCGGAGCGGGTGCTCGCCGGGATCGAGATGCGCCGCTGGCTCGACGCGCCGGCCGACGGCACGCTGGGTCACGCGAAGCGCCTCGCCGCCTCCGGCGACCTGGCGGGCGGCCTCGCCGGGATGCTGCAGGCGCTGTCGGAGGATCGCGACGCCGCTCGGGACGCGATGGTCAAGGTGTTCACGGCCGTCGGCGAGGACGACCCGCTGGTCGGCGAGTACCGGCGCCTCCTGGCCAGGGCGCTGTTCTGACCGAGGCGTCGAACCGGAAGACCTACTCATCGACTCGGGACGATCCCGGACGGTGACGGCCGTATGACGTTCCGGTCGCATCCACGTCGCGGAGGTGTCCGAGGCGAGTTCCGTGGACGATGATGCACGCATGCCAGAGACATGGGCAGTTCTCGCGATCGTCTTGATGGGTCTGGGTGCGGTCGTCGCCGGCGGGGCCGGAGTCTCGTTGCCGGACGGTCAGCGGATGGGAGCGCTCTTCTCGCTGATCGCCGGCGCCGGGGTCGGTCTCGCCACGGTCGGGATCGGAGCGCTGACCGACGTCCGCAAGGAGCCGAGCGAGTTCGTGTTCTTCCTGGGATCCGCGCTCGGGTTCGTCACCGTGTGCGTGACGGTCTGGCTGATCCGCCGGCGGGTGGCCGACCGCACCTAGACCGCGGCGGGCTCGACGAACACGTCGAGGACGTCGTCCGGTACGAAGGCGAGATCGAACACCTCGGTCAGGTGACGCTGCACCAGCGGCCGGACCTCGGCGACGCCGATCCGTCGGCCCGCAAGGCGGGTGAGCGACGTGACCCCGTGGCCGGGCAGGCCGCAGGCGACGATCCCGTCGAAGTAAGACAGATCGAGGTCGCAATTCAGCGCGAAGCCGTGCAGCGTCACACGGGCACGCATCAGACGCACCCCGATGGCGCACACCTTGTCGTCGCCGTGCCAGACGCCCGTCTGCACGTCCGTCCGCCGGTGGAGCGTGACGCCGAGGTCGGCGCCGGTCCGGATCACGACCTCCTCCATGCGCCGGAGGTGTACGGCGGCGTCGGGCCTCGGACCGACGTCGAGGATCGGATATCCCACGAGCTGACCCGGGCCGTGGAACGTGAAGGCCCCGCCGCGGTCGATCCGGTGGACCTCGGCACTGCGCGCGGCCAGCTCGTCGGATGACCACAAGAGCTCCTCGGGCCGCGCGCGGCGCCCCGCCGTGAACACCGGCGGGTGCTCGAGCAGGATCACGGTGTCGGGGATCTCGCCGGCGAGCCGTCGTTCCGCGAGCCGGTGCATCGCGTCGTTCGCCGGTCCGTAGGGGACCGGTCCCACCACGTCGATCAGCCGGCCCGGTCGCACGCGCCTCAGACCGTGACGTCCTCGGCGAAGTCCCAGGTCTCGAGGTTCTGCTTCACGCGAGCGAGGAACCTCGTGGCGATCTCGCCGTCGATCGTCCGGTGGTCCCACGACATCGAGATGTTGACCATCGAGCGGATCGCGATCGTGTCGTCGATCACCACGGGGCGCTTCGTGATCGCGTCGAACGAGAGGATGCCGGCGTTCGGCTGATTGATGATCGGCACGCTCGCGATCGATCCGTACGGCCCCGGGTTCGTGATCGTGAACGTCGCTGCCTGCACCTCGTCGGGCTTCAGCTGGTGCGCGCGCGCTCGCGACGCGAGATCGGCGATCGCTCGCGCCAGTCCGACGGTGTTCATCGAGTCGGCGCCCTTGATCACGGGCACGATCAGGCCGGCGTCGTAGGAGACCGCGATGCCCATGTTGACGTAGCCGTGCCGCACGATCTGGTCCCCCCGCAGCTCCGAGTTCACCTCCGGATGCGTGAGGAGCGCGTCGCACGTCGCCCGGATCACGAACGGCAGGTAGGTGAGGCTCACGCCGTACCGCTGCTTGAACGAGTCCTTCACACGGTCGCGGAGCTTCACGAGGTGATCGACGTTGACCTCGACCATCGTCCAGGCCCGGGCCGAGGTCTCGAGCGACTTCAACATGTGCTGGCCGATCGCCTTGCGGATGTGCGAGATCGGGACGACCT
>DASQTT010000161.1:0-3366 GCA_035641735.1 Actinomycetota bacterium
GGCGGACGATTCGCTGGAGAGGATCTTCGAGCCACTGGAACAGGCCGAGGAGCTCCACACCAGGACCCACCAGGGTGCCGGGCTCGGCCTCACGGTGGCACGGATGTCCGCCCGGTCGATGGACGGAGACGTCACACTCGAATCCACGGGTCCCGAGGGCTCGGTGTTCCTGTGGCGGGTGACGCTCCCCCCGGTCCCGGTCGCTGCTCGCACTACTTGAAGCGCCGCATGTGCACGTTCAGCAGGATCCCGATCCCGATGAAGCTGGCCAGCATCGAGCTGCCCCCGTAGGACAGGAACGGCAGCGGGATCCCCGTGATCGGCATGATCCCGATCACCATCCCGACGTTCACGAACATCTGGATCGCGAACATCATCGCGATCCCTGTCGCCAGGTATGTCCCGAAGGCGTCCTTCGAGAGGAACGCGATGCGGATCGCCCGCCAGAGCAGCAGCGCGTAGAGCGTGAGGACGATGACGGCGCCGAGGAAGCCGAACTCCTCCCCCACGACCGTGAAGATGAAGTCGGTGTGCTGCTCGGGCACGTAGTCGAGGGTCGTCTGACGCCCGTGCAGGTAGCCCTGACCCAGGAGCCCGCCGCTGCCGACCGCGATCTCGGCCTGGTCGAGGTTGTAGCGGACGTCGGCCGGCGTGTTCTCGCGATCGAGGAACGCTCGGATCCGGTCGAGCTGATAGTCCTTGACCACACCCAACTGGAAGCCGGCGGCGATCAGCACGAGGCAGATCACCACGAGCGCGGCCAGCTGCCTCCCGCTCACCCCGGCGATCAGGAACATCCCGGCCGCCACCGCCACGAGCACGATCGACGTCCCGATGTCCGGCTGGATGAAGACGAGGAGCAGCGGCACGACCGCCACCAGGCAGAGCCGGATCACGTCTTGGACCATCGGCACGGAGCGCTTCAGCTCCGAGAGGCTGGCGGCGAGCATCACGATCAGCCCGATCTTGGCGAACTCCGATGGGGTGATCTGGAGGCCCGGCAGCTCGAACCAGCGCTGGGCCCCGGGGTCGGACGATCCCAGGAACGGGACCCGCACCAGCAGCAGCGCCAGCACCGCCCCCGCGTAGACGAATCCGGCGTAGACCTTCAGGAACCGATAGTCGAACGACGCCGTCAGCAGGAGTAGCACCAGGCCGATCGCGGCGGTGGCCACCTGCTTGTTCACGCGCAGGAACGGATCGAGACCGTCCTGCTTCAGGGTCTGGTTCGTGGCGGAGTACAACAGGACGAAGCCCAGCAGCACGAGGATCGCCGTCACGGCGAGCAGCACCGGATCGACGTGGCGGATCGGCCGGCGCTCGTCCACGTACGCACGCCCGGCGACGAGGTCCATCAGTCCGCCTCCTCGCCCAGAGCAGGAGCCCCCTCGCATGGCTGCCGGTAGATCCGGCTCATCACCTCACGGACGATCGGGGCGGCCGTCTCGGCGCCGAAACCGCCCTGCTCGACCGTGGCCACCACGACGTACTCGGGATCTTCCGCCGGGACGACGCCGGCGAACCACGAGGTGTCCTGGAGTAGCTCCGATCCTCGCTCTGACGTCCCCGTCTTCCCGGCGACCGGGAACGGGCATCCGGCGAAGACCGAACCGGCCGTCCCGCCGTCCTGCGTCACGGTCCGGAGGGCCGACCGGATGTAGTCGAGCTCGGCGGGGGGGTACGGGACCTTGCGGCAGGCGCCCCCGATCCGCTTCACCAAGGCGCCGTCCCGGTCCTCGATGCGCGACACGAGGTGGGGCCGGCAGAGCTCGCCGGTGGCCAGAGCCCCGTAGGCCTGCGCGACCTGGAGTGGCGTCGCCTTCGTCTCGCCGCTGCCGATCGCGAGCAGGATGTCGATCCCCGGGATCCACCCGACCGGGTAGCGATCGTTGTTCTCGGGCGCGTTGACGTACTCGCGATCGGGAACGATACCGGTCGCCTCGTTCGGGAGGTCGACGCCGCTCGCCGAACCGAAGCCCCACTGCCGGACGCGGCGCTGCAGCTCCTGCTGGTTCGTGTCGGCGTCCTTGAAGTAGAACTGGCTCCCCCACCTGTAGTACTGCGAGTCGCAGGACACCTTCAGGCCTTGGGCGATCGTGAGGATCCCGCCGCTCTGGCCGTTCCAGTTGGTGAAGACCGTGTCCGACTCGTCGCTGGGGTGGACGTACGTGGCAGGACAGTCGTAGTAGCCGCCCAGGTGGGCGATCCCCTCCTTGACGGCCGCCAGTGCCACGAACGGCTTGAACGTCGAGCCCGGCGCGTACGTGATCTGGGTGGCGCGGTTCAGAGCCGGCGCCGCCTTGCTCTCGTTGAGGTACCTCGCCTGCTCGTCGGAGAGACCGCGGACGTACCAGCCCGGCTGGAACGAGGGCCAGGACGCCATCGCGACGACGCCGCCCGTCTTCGGGTCGAGCACGACCACGGCCCCCGCGTTGGCCGAGAGGTACCGGCCCGTGCTGTCGTCGAACTGGGTCCGGGCGGCGGCGATCCCCTCCCGGAGCTCCTGTTCCGCGATCCGCTGCACGTCGAGGTCCATCGACATGACCACGTTGTGCCCCGGCTGCGCGGGCGTGGGATCGAACTCGCGAAGGACCTCGCCGTCGGAGTTCACCAGGAACACCTCGCGGCCGGGGGTCCCGCGCAACCATCTCTCGTAGGTCCACTCGATGCCGGCCTTGCCCACGGCGTCCGACGGCCCATAGCCGCGGAAGCGGCTCGGATACGCCTCCAGGTCCTCCTTCGTGATCTGCCCCACCCACCCCAGGACGTGCGCGGCGACGCGGCCGTTCGGGTAGCTGCGGACGCTCTTCTCAACGACCTGGACGCCCTGGAAATCCTCGGGCTCCTCGCGGATCTTGAAGAAGACCTCCTCCGGGACGAACTCCGCCACCGGGACCGGCTGGTAGCTGTAGTACAGCCGTGTGGCGAGCTGCTCTCCGAGATCCTGGGCGGGCACGCCCAGGATCTCGGAGAGGTGTGCGAGGGTGGCCTCGGCGTCGTCCCCCAGCTCGTCCCGGTTGATCCGCACTTCGAGGCTCAGTCGGTTCTGGACGAGCCGGCGCCCGTCGCGGTCCACGATGTCGCCGCGCAGTGCATCGGTCATCACCGTCCGCAGGGAGTTGTCGCGCGCCGCGTCTGCGTACCGCGGACCGGCGAGCACCTGGAGGAACCACAGGCGCGTCGACAGCGCGACGAACATCAGCACGACGAAGAACGCGAGGAGTTTCAGCCGGGACGCGGCGCGGTCCATCTAGAAGCGCACCACCCTTCCCTCGTGCATCGCGGCCGCGGCCCGTCGGAGCACCGGGAAGAAGATCGGCGTGAGCACCGCTCCGTAGAGCGCGGTCAACAACACGACCTTCGCGA
>DASQTT010000162.1:0-15616 GCA_035641735.1 Actinomycetota bacterium
GCGCTGCTGGCGTTCGAGGAGGTCTGGGCCGCAGCGGGAACGCCGGATTCGGTGTTCCCGCTCCACCCGTCCGAGCTGCGGCGGGCGGCCGAAGCGGAACCTGCCGATTTCACCGAGACGTGACGTCAGCCGAAGGTAGAATGGGGTCTCACCCCGAACCGGAGGATCGATGGCCCAGACCGAGACCAGTCGCACGATGATCAAGCTGACCCAGACCGCTGCCGGTGAGGTCAAGAAGTTGATCGACGAGGAGGGGCGCGCCGACATCGCGCTGCGGATCGCCGTGCAGCCGGGCGGCTGCTCGGGTCTGCGCTACGCGATGTACCTGGACGACCAGGTCTCCGAGAAGGACCAGCTCGAGGAGCAGTTCGGCGTCAGGGTCGTCGTGGACAAGATGAGCGTGCCGTACCTCTCGCAGGCCACGATCGATTGGATCGACTCGCTCGAAGCCTCGGGGTTCACGATCGACAACCCCGCCGCGCAGAGCTCGTGCGCCTGCGGCAACTCGTTCCACTAGGTCGCCACGGGCTCACGCAGTACCCGGGCGTTACATCATCCGGGCGTGTCCTACGCGACGGCGTCGAGCCCGGCCCGGAGACCGTCGACCATCTCCTGGAGCTGTGGCTCTTCGATCGTGAGCGGCGGACTGACCGCCAGCGCTCCGCCCACCAACGGGCGGACCAGGACGCCGGCCTCCCGCACGGCGGCTCCGACCCTCGCGCCGATCGCGGGATCCTGCGCCACGAGGTCCGACCGGACGTTCACCGCTGCGAGCAGACCGATCCCGCCCCGGACGTCACCGACCAGCTCGTGATCGGAGAGCTGCTTCAGCGCGTCGACCATCGGGCCCTCGAGCGCGCGGGAGCGGGCGGGGAGCTCCTCCCGTTCGAGGATGTCCAGGTTCACCAGCGCCGCAGCGGCGACCGCCGCGTGGCCGCTGTAGGTGTAGCCGTGCCGCCACATGCCCGCGCCCTCGGCCCAGAACGGCTCGGCCACGCCCGGTGAGGCGATCACTGCCCCCAGCGGCAGGTAGCCGCTCGAGATCCCCTTCGCGCACACGACGACGTCCGGGTCGAGCGAGAACCGGCCCGACGCGAACCAGTCGCCGCAGCGTCCGAAGCCCGTGATCACCTCGTCCGCGACGAAGAGCGTGCCGGTGTCCCGACAGACCTGCCGCACGGCCTCCAGGTAACCCTCCGGGGGCGGGTAGACGCCGCCGGCGCCGATCACCGGCTCGCAGAAGAACGCCGCCACCCGATCCTCGCCGACGCCTTCGATCGCGGCGCGGAGGGAGTCCGGATCGTCCCAGGGGACCTCGATGACGTCTTCGAGCAACGGCCCGTGGCCGGTGACGTTCGCCGGGATCCCGGCCAGCGACGTCCCCGCGGTGTGCATCCCGTGATACGCCTTCTCGCGGCGCACCAGGATCGTCCGGTCGGTCTCGCCGAGCAGCTGCCAGTACCGACGGACCATCTTCGTCGCCGTGTCGATCGAGTCGGACCCTCCGCTCGTGAGGAAGACCTTGGATCCCGGCACCGGGGCGAGCGAGGCGACGCGGTCGGTCAGCTCCAACGCCGGCGGGGTCGCGATGTCGCCGAACGCGGAGTACGCGGGGAGCTTCTCCATCTGCGCCGCGGCGGCCTCACCGATCTCCCGCCGGCCCCAGCCGACGTTGCAGTACCAGAGCGACGCGGTCGCATCGAGGTAGCGCCGGCCGTCGGTGTTCCAGACGTAGCAACCGTCGCCGCGCTCGAGCACGAGCTCCCCGTCGGCGACGATCGCCGACATGTCCGCGAACGGATGCCAGAAGGTCTGCTCCATGCGAAGGACGCTACCAGCACGCCGAAGCGCGGCGAAGGACCCGGGGTCTGCGGGTCTCAAGGAGCGCGCGCCGAACGGCGCGAGGACTCATCCGGGCTCGTAGGCGAGGTTCGGTGCGAGCCATCGTTCGGCCTCGGTCAGCGATTCACCCTTCCGCCGCGCGTAGTCCTCGACCTGGTCCTTGGCGATCCGCCCCACGTGGAAGTACCGCGCCTGCGGGTGCGCGAGGTACAGCCCGCTCACGCTCGCGGCCGGCATCATCGCGAAGGAGGTCGTGAGGTCGATGCCCGTCGCCTCGGTGACGTTCAACAGCTCGAAGAGCGTCCGCTTCTCGCTGTGGTCGGGACAAGCAGGATAGCCGAAGGCCGGGCGCGTCCCCCGGTACCGCTCCTTGATCAGCTGCTGATTCGTGAGCTGCTCGTCGGGCGCGTACCACTCCCGCCGGACCTGCTTGTGGAGGTACTCGGCGAACGCCTCCGCGAGGCGGTCGGCCAGCGCCTTGGCGACGATCGCGCGGTAGTCGTCGTGCTCGGCCTCGTAGGCCTTCGCCAGGTCGTCGGCACCGAAGCCGGCGGAGACGGCGAAGGCGCCGACGTGATCGCGAACCCCCGTCTCGAGGGGCGCCACGAGGTCGGCGATCGACTTGTTCGGCTCGCCCTGGCCCCGATCCGCCTGCTGGCGGAGGCAGTGGAAGACCCAGCCGTCCTCCAGCACGATGTCGTCGCCCTCCGCGTGGGCGGGGAAGTAGCCGTAGACGCCGCGGGCCTCGAGGAGCCCTCCCGTCACGATCCGCTCGAGGACCTCCTGGCCTACGTCGAACAGCTCGCGAGCCGCCTCGCCCTGGCGGGGGTCGTCGAGGATCTGGGGGTAGCTGCCCTTCAGCTCCCACGCCGTGAAGAAGAAGGTCCAGTCGATGTAGTCGCGGAGGGCGGCGAGGTCCGGCTCGACCGTACGCGTCCCGAGGAAGGGAGGCGCGGGCGCGTCCTCCTGGCGCCACTCCACGAGCAACCGGTTCTCGAGCGCCTTGCGGTAGGGCAGGAGCGGCGTCCGCTGCTTCTCCTCGTGCAGCTTGCGGAGCCGGTCCTGGTCCTTGCGGTTCTCGGCGTCGAGCGTCGCCTTCCGCGGATCGTCGAGCAGCGCGCTCATCACGCCGACGACCCGGGAGGCGTCGACCACGTGGACGACCGGTTGCGCGTAGGCGGGCGCGATCTTCACCGCCGTGTGCTGCTTCGAGGTCGTGGCGCCGCCGATCAGCAACGGGAGCGTGAGTCCCCGGCGCTGCATCTCCGTCGCGACGACGACCATCTCCGTCAGCGATGGTGTGATCAGTCCGGACAGGCCGACGACGTCCGCTCCCTCGCGCTCGGCGGTGTCGAGGATCGTCTCGGCCGGCGCCATCACGCCGAGATCGACGACGCGGTAGTTGTTGCACCCGAGGACGACGCCGACGATGTTCTTCCCGATGTCGTGCACGTCGCCCTTCACGGTCGCGGTCACGATCGTGCCCTGCGCCCGCCCGACGAGGCCCAGACGCTCCTTCTCCTCCTGCATGAACGGCTCGAGGTAGGCGACGGCCTTCTTCATCGCCCGAGCCGACTTCACGACCTGGGGAAGGAACATCTTCCCGGCGCCGAATAGGTCACCGACGATCCGCATCCCGTCCATCAGCGGCCCCTCGATCACGTCGAGCGGTCGCTCGTAGGCTTGCCGGGCCTCCTCGGCGTCCTCCTCGATGAAGGCGTCGATGCCGTGGACGAGCGCGTGGCTCAGCCGTTCCTGCACGGACGCCTCGCGCCAGGCCAGGTCGTGCTCGGTGCGCATGCCCTCGCCCTCGACGGTCGCGGCGAAGGCGAGCATCCGCTCGGTGGCGTCCGGTCGGCGGTTGAAGATCAGGTCCTCGACGTGCTCCTTGAGATCCTTGGGGATGTCGTCGTACACGGGGAGCTGGCCCGCGTTCACGATCGCCATGTCCAGGCCGGCCTGCCGCGCGTGGTAGAGGAAAGCCGAGTGCATCGCCTGTCGGACGACCTCGTTGCCGCGGAAGGCGAACGACAGGTTCGACACCCCGCCGGACACCTTCGCGCCCGGGCATCGGCGCTTGATGATCCTCGTCGCCTCGATGAACGCGTCCGCGTAGTCGGCGTGCTCTTCCATCCCCGTGGCGATGGCCAGGATGTTCGGGTCGAAGATGATGTCGGTGGGCTCGTAGCCGGCGCGCTCGGTCAGCAGGCGGTACGCGCGCTCGCAGATCTCGACCTTGCGTTCGACCGTGTCGGCCTGGCCCCGTTCGTCGAAGGCCATCACGACCACCGCCGCGCCGTATCGCTGGATCCGCCGGGCCTTGTCGAGGAAGTCCTCCTCGCCGGCCTTCAGGCTGATCGAGTTCACGACGCCTTTGCCCTGGAGGCACTTCAGGCCGGCCTCGATCACGTCCCAGTCCGACGAGTCGACCATCACCGGCACCCGCGAGACCTCCGGCTCGGTGGCGAGCAGGTTCAGGAACGTGGTCATCGCCTCCGGGCCGTCGAGGAGGTCGGTGTCCATGTTGACGTCGAGGAGGTTCGCGCCGCTCTGCACCTGCTCCCGCGCGACGTCGACGGCCGCTTGGAAGTCCCCGCTCTCGACGAGCCTGCGGAACTTCTTGGAGCCGGTGATGTTCTGGCGCTCGCCGACCATCACGAAACCGGTGTCGGGGCGGATCACGAACGGCTCGAGGCCGCTGAACGACGTGAATCGCTCCTCCGGTTGCGGCACGACCCGGGGTGTCACGCCGCCCACGACGTCCGCGATCATGCCGATGTGCGCCGGCGTCGTGCCGCAGCAGCCGCCGAGGATATTGGCGAGGCCCGCGTTCGCGAACTCGCGCATGAACCCGCTGGTCGTCTCGGGTGTCTCGTCGTGCAGGCCGAACGCGTTCGGCAACCCGGCGTTGGGGTAGCAGGCGGTGTAGGTGGGGACGATCCGGGACAGCGCCTCGAGATACGGTCGCATCTGCGCCGCTCCGAGCGAGCAGTTCACACCGACGATCAGCGGCCGCGCGTGCTCCATGGAGAGCCAGAACGCCTCGGCGGTCTGTCCCGAGAGGTTCCGGCCGCTCTGGTCCACGGCGGTGAACGAGAGCCAGAGCGGGATCTCCGGCGCCAGGTCCTTGGCCGCGGCGATCGCCGCCTTCGCGTTCAGCGTGTCGAAGATCGTCTCGATCTGGATCACGTCCACGCCGCCGTCGACGAGACCGCGGATCTGCTCGGCGTAGGCCTCGGTCAGGCCGTCGAAGGTGATCGTGCGGAACGCGGCGTCCTCGACCTTCGGCGAGATCGACAGGGTCCGGTTCGTGGGGCCGACCGAGCCGACGACGAAGCGATCGTCGGCGCCGTCGAGGGCCCGGCGGGCGTTCTCGGCGGCGGCGCGGTTGATGTCGTAGACGAGGTGTTCGAGGCCGTACTCGGCTTGCGAGACGGGATTGGCGTTGAAGGTGTTCGTGCTGACGATCCAGGCGCCGGCGGCGACATAGTCGCGGTGGATGCCTTCCACCAGGTCGGGACGCGTGAGCCCGAGGAGGTCGTTGTTGCCGCGGACGTCACGTGGATGATCGCGCAGGAGGTCGCCGCGGAAGTCCTCCTCGGAGAGCTCGAGCGTCTGGATCGCGGTGCCCTTGGGGCCCTCCAGGACCAAGATGCGCTCCGCCATGAGGGAGCCGAGCCGCTCGCGCACGTCCACCGACTAACAGTACCGCCGGGTCGGTCGGGGGCTGCGAGCTCGTCACGACGGGAGTACGCTCCGCCCGTGCGCGCCTCGACCGCCGCTCGCTCCCTCCCGCACCCGAGCCGGCGCTGGCTGCCGTCGGGGGCCCAGCCGACGATCCGGCGCTCGGTGGCGGCGATCGAGACGATCCCGCTCTTCGACGGCCTGGCCAAGCGTCACCTGCGCAACTTGGCCGAGGAGGCCGACGTCGTCCGCTTCGCGGCCGGGAGGCCGATCGTCGAGGAGGGGGAGGCCGGCGAAGCGATGTACGTCGTGCTCTCCGGCACCGCCGCCGTCGTGCGGGGCCGCCGGTCGGTCGCTCGATTGATCCCAGGGGACTTCTTCGGCGAGCTCTCGGCGCTGGACGCGGGCCCGAGATCGGCGTCGGTCGTGGCGGAGACACCCGTGGAGGTGCTCCGACTGTTCCGGCACACGCTTCGGCAGCTGCTGCAGACCGAGCCGGCCCTCGTGTTCCGGATGCTCGAGGGCCTGGCCCGCCGGATGCGGCAGGTTCGCCCGGGAACGCCCGGGACCTAGCCCTCGAGGATCTCGTCGATCTCCGCGATCGTGGCGGGATCGAGCTCGATGTTCCCGGCCGCGGCGTTCGAACGAGCGTGGTCGGCGTTCCGGGTGCCGGCGATCGCCGCCGTCACCCCGGGCTGGTGGACGTTCCAGGCGAGCGCCAGTTGTCCGACCTGGCAGTCCAGCCGTTCGGCGATCGGTCGCAGCCGCTCGACGATCGCGAGCGAGCCCTCGAGGTCGGCGAAGGGTCCCTCGGTCTGCGGACGACCTCGCCAGTCGCCCGGCGCGAACCTCGTGTCGCGGCCGATCCTGCCGGTGAGCAGCCCGTACGCGAGGGGGCCATAGGTCACCACCCCGATCCCCTCATCTCCGCACCAGCTGATCAGCTCCGCGTTCCGCCGGTCGAGCATCGAGAACTCGGGCTGCAGGGAGTCGACATGCCGGATCGCCAGGCATCGCTCGATCAGCTCCCGGTCGAAGTTCGAGACGCCGATGCAGCGAACCTTCCCGGCGTCCTGGAGCTCCGTCATCGCGCCCCACGTGTCCTCGATCGGCACGCCGGTCTCGTCCTGCCAGTGGAGCTGGTACAGGTCGATCCGCTCGATCCCGAGGCGACCGAGGCTTCCGTCGCAGGCCCTCCGGACGTCCTCCGGGCGGAAGCCGCTGCCCTCCGGCGTCGGGGCGACCTTCGAGGCGATCGTGACGTCACCCCGGCCGGCGATCGCCCTGCCGACGAGGCGCTCGGAGACGCCGTCGCCGTAGACCTCGGCGGTGTCGATCCAGTCGATCCCGGCGTCCAGGCCCGCGCGCATCGCGGCGATCACGACGTCGTCGGATTCGTTGGGGCCCCATTGGGTGCCCCCCGCCTCCCACGCTCCGAAACCGATCACGGAGATCTCCGGGCCGTTCGAACCGAGCTTCCGGATCCGCATCCGGCGAAACTACCAGCGGTCGGTAGCCTTCGGAACGCAACACGCGCGGTAGCCTGTGAAGGTGGCCGACAAAGCCGTCCAAGAGCGCCAGCGCATCGTGGTGCGCTTCGCCGGCGATTCCGGCGACGGCATGCAGTTGACGGGTGATCGGTTCACCAGTGCCACGGCCGTCCTCGGCAACGACCTCGCCACACTGCCCGACTTCCCGGCGGAGATCCGCGCCCCGGCCGGTACCGTCCACGGCGTATCGGCGTTCCAGATCCAGTTCGCCTCGAGCGACATCACCACCCCGGGCGACCACGCGGACGTCCTGGTGGCGATGAACCCGGCCGCTCTCAAGGCGGATCTGGACAAGGTCGCGAAGGGCGGTGTCCTGATCCTCAACGAGGATTCGTTCAACCCCCGGAACATCGACAAGGCCGGCTACCAGACCGATCCGAGCGAAGACGGGTCCCTCGACGGTTACCAGGTCTACAAGGTGCCGATGACGTCGATCACGGTGCGCGCGACCGAGGGCATCGGCATCGGCAAGAAGGAGGCCGAGCGCGCGAAGAACATGTTCGCCCTCGGGCTCGTGTCCTGGATGTTCGGGCGGCCGACCGAGACGACGCTCGGCTGGCTCGAGAAGAAGTTCGGATCGCGGCAGGAGATCTTCGACGCGAACGCGGCCGCCTTCAAGGCGGGCTACGCGTTCGGCGAGACGACCGAGCTCTTCGCCGAGTCCTACAAGGTCGAGGCGGCACCGCAGGCGCCCGGGACGTACCGGAACATCGCGGGGGCCACGGCGCTCGCGTGGGGGCTCATCGCCGCGTCGGATCGCAGCGGACTGCCGCTCTTCTACGCGAGCTACCCGATCACGCCGGCCTCGGAGCTGCTGCACGAGCTCTCCCGACACAAGAACTTCGGCGTGATCACGATCCAGGCGGAGGACGAGATCGCCGCGGCGAACATGGCGCTCGGCGCGGCTTTCACCGGCCAGCTGGCCGTCACGGGCACCAGCGGCCCAGGTGTCGACCTCAAGGCCGAGACCGTCGGGCTGGCCGTGATCATGGAGCTCCCGATGATCGTCGTCGACGTGCAGCGGGCCGGTCCCTCCACCGGTATGCCGACGAAGACCGAGCAGGCCGACCTGCTGCTCGCGATGTACGGCCGGCACGGCGAGTCGCCGCTGCCGATCGTCGCCGCCGCCACGCCGGCCGACTGCTTCTGGGCGGCGCTCGAGGCGGCACGGATCGCCGTGCGGTACCGGACGCCGGTGATCCTGCTCTCGGACACCTTCATCGCGAACTCGTCCGAGCCGTGGCCGATCCCGGAGGTGGAAGACCTGCCCAAGATCGATCCCGACTTCGCCTCCGCCGACGGCGCCGACTTCCTGCCCTACTCGCGCGACGACCGGCTCGCCCGGCCGTGGGCCGTTCCCGGCACGCCCGGCCTGGTGCACCGGATCGGTGGGCTCGAACGCCAGGACGGAACCGGCAACATCAGCTACGACGCCGCGAACCACGAGCTGATGACGCGCTTGCGGCAGGCGAAGGTGGACGGGATCGCCGAGGACATCCCGCCGCTCGAGGTGGACGACCCCACCGGCGACGCGGAGCTGCTCATCCTGGGCTGGGGATCGTCGCTCGGCACGATCACGGAAGCCGCCCGGCACGTGCGTGCGGAGGGCCGGGCCGTCGCCACGGCGCACCTGCGGCACCTGAACCCGTTCCCCGCGAACATCGCGGAGGTCGTGCGGGCCTACCGGAAGGTGCTGATCCCCGAGATGAACATGGGCCAGCTCTCGACGTTGATCCGCGCGCGGTTCCTCATCGACGCGCAGAGCTACACGAAGATCCAGGGGCTCCCGATCTTCGCCGAAGAGCTCGAACGAGAGATCGCGAGGCTGCTCGATGAGTGACGTGATGCGGAGCGGGCCGTCGCCGGGGGAGACCACGGGCGAGTCGGCCGCCGCGACCCTCACGAAGAAGGACTTCACCTCCGACCAGGAGCCGCGCTGGTGTCCCGGCTGCGGCGACTACGCGATCCTGTCGGCGGTTCAGGGCTTCATGCCGGAGCTCGGGATCGAGCCGCACAAGACGGTGTTCGTGTCGGGGATCGGCTGCAGCGGCCGCTTCACCTACTACATGGACACCTACGGGATGCACGGGATCCACGGACGCGCGCCGGCGCTCGCCACCGGGATCGCCGTGGCGAACCCCGAGCTCGCGGTCTGGGTCGTGACCGGCGACGGCGACGGGCTGTCGATCGGCGGCAACCACCTGATCCACGCGCTCCGACGCAACGTGAACATCAAGATCCTGCTGTTCAACAACCAGATCTACGGGCTCACGAAGGGGCAGTACTCGCCGACCTCGGAGGAGGGCAAGGTCACGAAGTCGACGCCGTTCGGCTCGGTGGACCATCCCTTCAACCCGATCGCGCTGGCGCTCGGCGCGGAGGCCTCGTTCGTGGCGCGCACGGTCGACAACGACCGGCAGCACCTGACGGAGGTCCTGCGTCGCGCCGTCCGTCACCAGGGGACCGCCTTCGTCGAGATCTACCAGAACTGCAACGTCTTCAACGACGGCGCCTTCGACCTCCTTCGCGAGAAGGCCCAGGCCAAACACCATCAGATCCGGCTCGAGCAGGGCCAGCCGATCGTCTTCGACGAGGGGAACCGCTGCGTCCGGGTGGGGGAGAACGGTCGCTACGAGATCGCGGCGACCGCCGAGACCGACCCGTCGAGCATCGTCGTCCACGACGCCCAGGGGCGGCCGTCGCTCGCTTTCGCCCTCGCGCACCTGTCGCGCGGGCCGGACGAGCCGTCGTGCATCGGGGTCTTCCGCGAGGTGGAGCGACCCGTCTACGGGGAGGCGATCCAGCACCAGCTGCAGGCCGCGACGGAACGCCTCGGGCACGGCGACCTCGGGACGCTGCTGCGCGCCGGGGACACCTGGACCGTCGCCTGAGCGCCGCCGGCGCCATCAGGCGTCGGCGCGCCGGAACCGGGCGAGCGTCTCCGTCGAGGCCGTCTCCATCCGCCGCAGCTCGACCACGCGATCCTTGAGCACCTCGACGAACCGGGCGAGGTCGTCGGCCGAGGTCTCGGGGCCGAGGCCGACGCGGATCCCGACCGTCCCCGGCGAGCCGATCCGCTCGAGCACGGTCGAGGCGTCCTCCGGCCGTCCGGTCCGCGTCGATCCGACGCCGACGTGGAAGCCCCGATCGTCGAGGGCCATCATCAGGGTCGCCGGATCGACGCCGGCGACGCTGAAGCAGACGAGGTGCGGCGTGCGTTGGGTGGGGTGGCCGTGCAGGAGGACGCCCGGGACCTCGGCCGCGATGCGTTCCCGGAGCGACGTCGTCAGGGCCCACTGACGGGCGGCGCGATCCGCCATCGAGACGAGGCAGGCCGAGAGGGCCGCCGCCAAGCCCGCGACGCCCGGCGTGTTCTCGAGGCCGGCTCGACGGCGCCGTTCTCGATCGTCGCCTCGAGGGGAGCCCTCGATGGCGACCCCACGGCGCACGAACAGCGCTCCCACGCCCGGCGGCCCACCGAACTTGTGCGCGGAGAGCGAGAGGAGGTCGACGCCGAGGGCCCGGACGTCTACGGGCAACCGCCCCACGGTCTGACACGCGTCGCAGTGGAGGAGGACGCCCGCCTCCTGGGCGAGCCGGGCGATCTCGGCCACCGGCTGGATCGTCCCGATCTCGTGGTTCGCATGCTGCAGGGAAGCGAGCGCGATCCCCGGCCTCCGGAGCTCGGCGGCGAACCGGTCGACGTCGACGCGGCCCTCGCCGTCGACGGGCGACCGGATCACCTCCGCGCCCTCCGAGGCGAGCGTCTCCGCGGCGCCGGTGACGGACGGGTGCTCGATCCCGCCGACGACCACGCGCGCTCCCGCTCGTCGGCCCGCGATCGCGCCGCCGCGGATCGCGAGGGCGACCGACTCGGTGCCTCCGGACGTGAACACGATCTCGTCCGGCTGAGCCGAGATCGACGCGGCGACCGTCTGCCGCGCGTCGTCGAGCAGCGCTCGCGCTTCCCTGCCCGGCCGGTGGATCTGCAGCGGGTCGCCGAAGCGGTCCAGGGCTTCGATCACGGCGGCGCGGGCTTCGGGCACGAGCGGGATGCCCGATGCGGCGTCGAGGAAGACCTCCGCTGTCATCGGCGCGAAGCCTACCGGCGAGCTCGGCGCCGGCCGGCTCAGGGCGCGGCCGGGTCGCGCCCCTGGAGGAAGACGCGCGTGTACACCACGCTCGCGATGATCCCGCCCGCGATCGGGCCGACGGTCCACACGATCGCGTCGGACCAGAGGCCGCCGACGAGCGCCGGCCCGAACCACCGCGCCGGATTCATCGCGGCGCCGGTGAGCGGACCGAACGCCATGATCTCGAAGGCGATCACCAGGCCGATCGTGAATCCCGCCGTCTTCAGCCACGGGCCGCGGTCGTCGATCGCCGTCCCGAACACCGCGTACACGAGCAGGAACGTGAGGATCGCCTCGAGGACCGTCCCCGTCCCGATGGTCATGGTCGGGCTGAGCACCGGCGCGCCGGCGCTCCCCGCGTCGAACCGGTCCGCGCCCACCACCCATCGGAGGGCGACGGCGCCCACGACGGCGCCCAGCAGCTGGGCCACGATCAGGACCGCGGCTCGCTGCGTCGAGAGTTTCCCGGCGACCCACAGGGCGATCGCGACGGCCGGATTCACGAGCCCGCCCGAGACGTGACCGGTGATGGACACCATCACGGCGAGGACGAGACCGTGTGCCAGCGCGACCCCCACGAGGTCCAACTGGCCGGTGGCGGCGAGCACGACCGAGCCGGCGCCGACGAACACGAGCGCGAAGGTCGCGACGAACTCGGCGACCGCGGCCCTTCCCATGGTTTCCATCGTCATCCCTTCCACGAGGTCCGATCGGACCGGTGAAGATCCGCGGGGAAGCCGAGGTGTTCGGCCGCCGAGCGTACCGGCCGGCCGGGCGCGTGTCTCGCGAGCACGCGGGGGGCGCGGGAGCGGGTAGCATCGCCCGCGTGGACGTCTTGCTGGTCTCGCCCGATGAGCGGACCCGCGAGCTGATCGCCCTTTCGGTCCGGAGCATCGAGCGGCGACTCGCCTCTCCCCTCCGCTTCCGCGCCGCCCGTGACGGAGAGCTGGGCGCTCGCGCTGCACTCCGGGACCGTCCCGACGTGATCGTCGCCGACGAGATCGCGTCGCGGGCGGGGGCCTTCTCGCTGGCGCGGAGCATCCGCGACGACGCCGAGCCCTACGCCGGCGTGATCGTGATCCTGCTGGAGCGCGTGCACGACTCCTGGCTCGCCAAGTGGTCGGGCGCCGACGCGTGGTTCGTGAAGCCCGTGGATCCGTTCGAGCTGGCCGACCGGCTGCTCGAGCTCGTGACCGAGAAGGGGTCCGGAGACTCGAGGAGCGAGCGTCGAACGGCGCGAGCGTAGCCTTCGGAGAGTCGGAGAGAAGGAGAGCGCGTGAAGATCAGGGGCACCTGCAAGCGGGACGGCCGGGACTTCCTCGTCGAGCAGGTGATCGAACGCGGCGGCGAGTGTCCGTGGGAGGGTCAGCCGTTCAACGCGGACTACGCCGCGGTCCTGGTGGAGTCGCTGCGCGAGGCCGAGCGAGCGGGGAGCCAGCTCGAGCGCGCGCTGGAGCGGGTGGCGTCGGTGCACCCGGCCTTCACGCTGGACGAGGACAGCGTGCTGGGAGAGCTTCGGAGGCAGCTGCGCCGGCTGCAGCTGGTCCCGCACGCCTGACGGTGGACGACGGATCCTCGTACGAGGTCGAGGTGCGAGACGGGGAGGACGGCTGGTCGGTGGCGATCGTCGAGGAGGGCGGCCGGGTCGTGGCCGAGCGGCGGTGCCGTGACGGCGCGGAGGCGCGCACCTACGCGTCGACGGTTCGCCAGCATCTGTACTGGCTCTCTCCCGGGAAGTTCCGCGAGTACTACCGGATCGAGGAGTGACGATGGGGTTCAACGCGATGCAGCCGGGCAAGGTCAAGAAGGCCGACCTGATCATCGCGGGGATCGCGTTCGTCGTGATCATCGGGCTGGTGCTGTGGGCGGTGCTGTGACCGATGACTCCTCCCCGGCCGATCTCGACTACTGCTACCTGACCACGACCGGCCGTCACACCGGACGACCGCACCGCATCGAGATCTGGTTCGCGCTCTCGAACGGCGTCGTGTACCTGCTCGCGGGAGGCGGAGACCGGGCCGACTGGGTCCGGAACCTGAAGATCTCGCCCGACGTCGGGATCGAGATCGGGGGAGAACAGCGGACCCGTCGGGCGCGGATCGTCACCGATCCCGACGAGGACGAGGCCGCCCGCCGGCTCGTCGTCGGCAAATACACGCCGCGGTACCGCGGAGACCTCGAGGAGTGGGGCCGGACCTCGCTCCCGATCGCGATCGACTGGGCCGGGCCGGCGGTCTAGCCGTCCTCGAAGCCGATCGAGAACAGGCGCTCCAGATCGTGCTTCGAATACACCTGGAACGAGATCAGCGTCTCGGTGCGTTCGACGCCCTCGACCTTGGCGATACCACCGGGGATCACCGTGGCGAGCTGATCGTGCTCGGCCACGCGCACGATCGCGACGAGGTCGAACTCGCCGGCGACCGAGTAGACCTCGGACACCCCTTCTATCTCCGCGAGCGCCTGCGCGGCTTCGGGGATCGAGTGGACCTCGCACTGGATCAGGACGACGGCGTGGACGGTCATCGATCGGCTCGCTCGAGGAGGACCGCGAGGCCCTGCCCGCCGGAGATGCAGAGCGTCGCCAGGCCGAGCGCCTTGTCCCGGGCTCGCATCTGGTAGGCCAGCGTGAGCAGGATCCTGGCGCCGCTCATCCCGATGGGATGGCCGAGCGAGATCCCGCCACCGAGGAGGTTCAGCCGATCGCGGTCGAACTTCAGCTCCCGCTCGCAGGCGATCACCTGCGCCGCGAAGGCCTCGTTCAACTCGATCAGGTCGACGTCGGCCAGCGAGAGGCCGGTCCGCTCCAGGACCTTCTTCGTCGCCGGGACCGGACCGATCCCCATGATCTCCGGCGGAACGCCCGCCCAGCTCATCCCGATCACCCGCGCGAGGGGCTCGCGGCCCTCCGCCCGGGCGCGCGACTCCGACATCAGCACCACCGCGGCGGCGCCGTCCGTGATGCCGGCCGCGTTCCCTGCGGTCACCGAGCCCTCGGGCCGGAACACCGGTGCGAGCTTCGCGAGCCCTTCCGGGGTCGTGTCCGGGCGCGGATGCTCGTCGCCCGACACCGCGACCGTCCCCTTGCCGTCGGGGTTCGCATCGACGGGGACGATCTCGGCCGCACGATCGCCCGCGCCGTCCGCCGCCTTGCGCTGGGACTCGAGGGCGAACTCGTCCTGCTCCTCGCGGGAGATGTCGTAACGGTCCACCAGGTTCTCGGCGGTCTCGCCCATCACGAGCCCGCAGAGCGGATCGAGGAGCCCGTCCCGATACATCGCATCGTGGATCGTGGCGTTCCCGAGCCGGTAGCCGGTGCGCATCCGGTCCAGCAGGAAGGGGACCCTGCTCATGTTCTCCATCCCGCCGGCGAGGACGACCTCGGCGTCGCCCAGGGCGATCTGCTGCGCGCCCAGCTGAACCGCCTTCATCCCCGATCCGCATGCCATGTTGACGTTGTAGGCGGCGACGGCCTCCGGGACGCCGGCGCGGATGCTCACCTGTCGCCCGGTGTTCGGCCCGTTGCCCGCCTGCCGCGCGTGGCCGACGATCGTCTGGTCGACGTCGGCGGGGGAGACCGACGCGCGGCGGAGGGCCTCCACCGCCGCGGCGGTGCCCAGCTCGACGGTCGGCGTCTCGACGAACGATCCGAGGAACCTGCCGATCGGGGTCCTCGCGCCCTCGAGGATCACCGCGCGCTCCATGCCGGCCAGTCTATCCGGAGCCCCGAACGGCCCCGCCGCCGGTCAGGCGATAGAGATCGCGGAGCACGCCGAGCTCGCCGCCGTAGTGCGCGTCGTGGTGGATCATCGTCCAGAAGATCCTCCACGCGGGCCAGCGCTCGCCCCAGTTCGTCGGAACCGATCGTTCGAGGTCCCCGTCGGAGTGCTCGGCGAGGTCCTCGGTGAGCAGCGCGTGACCCGTGTCGAGCATCTCCAGTGCCGCTTCCGGCGTGCTCGGCGTCTCGAGCGTCTCCCAGGTGATCGACGCGGAGCCGAAGGCGTGCTCGTGATACATCACCTTGCACATCGCGACGTGGGTGAGCCGCCAGGCGATCGTCGTGAACGGAGCCGGTTCGGGATCGGGCTCCTCGTAGTGGTGCTCCCGCCAGCCTCGGTCGTCGCGGAACACCGTCCAGCTCCCGGGGATGGGCATCCAGAGGAACTCCTCCTCCGTGATGCCGTGGAGTCGCGAGCGCATGTCGTGGAACGTATCCGACATCGTCCGCGAGGGGAGCTCGACCGGGGCGCCCACCTGCCTCCGAGCTAGCGGCGGCGGCGGGGAGCGTCAGGGTCCCTGGCCCAGTGCACGATCCGCGCCAGTCGGGCGCCGCCGTCCACGGGCTCGGCGAGCGGCGAGTCGCACGCGAGGAGGCGGACCCGGTTCCGGCCCAGCCACGCCCGGACCGCC
>DASQTT010000163.1:0-6811 GCA_035641735.1 Actinomycetota bacterium
GATCGTGACGATCAAGGTTGCCATCGCGGACGACCATTCGCTTGTGAGGCAGGGGCTCCGCAGGTACCTCGAGATGGCCGATGGCATCGAGGTGGTCGGCGAGGCCTCCAACGGCAAGGAGCTGCTCGACCTCCTGGCCAAGGAGACGCCCGATATCGCCCTGATCGACATCCGGATGCCGGAGATGGACGGTCTCGAGGCGGCGCGGGAGATCCGCGACAAGCACGAGAAGATCGGCGTGATCATGCTCACGGCCTACGACGACCGCCAGTTCGTGGTCGAGGCCGTGCGAGCCGGGGCGAGGGGCTACGTGCTCAAGGCCCGCGACGCGGAGCACCTGATCCAGACGGTCCGCCTGGTGGCCGGCGGGAACATGGTGATCGACCCGCAGCTCGTCGTGGCGCTCGCGGAGGAGCTCTCCACCGCGAAGGAGCGGGACCGCCGCGCGGAGACGCTCACGGCCCGGGAGATCGAGGTCCTGCAGCTGCTCGCCTTCGGCCACACGAACCGCGACATCGCCGAGCGCCTGTACATCTCTCCGGACACCGTGAAGACCCACCTCGAGCACATCTTCGAGAAGCTCGGCGCGTCCGACCGCACGGCCGCCGTCGCCGAGGCCCTTCGCCGCCGCCTCATCGAGTGATGCGGCGGCGGTGGCCGTCGCCGTAGGCCGTTCGGCCCCATCCCCTCCCGCGTTCGGGTGATGGAGTCGCGGGAACGAACCCGCCATCATGAACGCCCGATGCGCGAGACCTCCCCCCCACGTCGGCTCCAGGCGACCGTCGCGCTCGCGGTCACCGCAACGGCGATCGTCGGTGTCTATCTGGCATTGCCCGAGGATGCCCGGCGCCGTCCGCTGGTCGTCAACCTGGTGGTGGCCGTGGCGTGGTTCATGGGCGGCATGGTCCTCCTCGCGATGCGCGGGGGCCGGGTCGCGAAGAGCGCCCGCATGGTCGGCTTCACGCTCCTGATCGGCTCGGCCGTGATCGGCCTCGTGTTCGTTACCGGTCTCGGTTCGGCGGCGAAGCCGGGCATCGCGGACATGCTCTTCCTGCTCCCGCTGCTTCCCCTCGCGATCGGCTTCCGCAGCGAGATCCACCGCCACGTCCCGAGCGGCGACAGGCGGGAGCTCGCCACCGACGCCGCGCTGATCGTCAGCGCGTTCATGGCCGCGTCGTACGTGCTGATCCGGCCGCTCGGCGCGGAAGCCGACGTGTCGGCCTCCGCCGTCACGTTCTCCCTGCTGACCGCGTTCCTCCTGGCCACCTATCCCGCTCTGGCGATCTGGGTGCCGACGCGAGCGCACGTGGCGCGTGCGATGGTGTTCGCGATCCTGGGCGGCGCGATCCTCGCGTTCGGATGGCAGTGGACGCACCGGATGTACAGCGCGACCAACCCGTGGGTGGAGCTCCCGATCGCGCTCGCGCCGCTGGCCGTGGTGGCCACCTACCTGGTGATCCGACCCGCGGACCATCTCCCGAAACCGTCGCGGATCGCGAGACCGATCCTCACGAGCGTCGCCGTGATCGCGGCATGCGGCGCGCTGCTGATCACCGGCGTCTTCGGAGACGACCGGGGGCTCTCGCGCCTCCAGACGGGCGTGTTCATCGGCGTCCTGGCGATCGCCGTCGCCGTACGGATCATCGCCAACCAGATCACGGTCACCCAGGCGGCGGAGTCCGTTCGACGCGCCCTCGATCAGAAGGAGACCGCCCTCGCCGACACCGACGCCGCGCTGGACCGCGTCCGCGAGGCCAACGAGACCCTCCGTCGCTCGGAGGAGCATCTGCGACTCGTCTTCGACACCGCTGTGGACGGGATCGTGGAACTCGACGCCGACGACGTGATCGTGCGCGCGAACGAGGCCTTCTGCCGGATGGTCCACCTCGACCGCTCGACGGTGGAGGGGCAGCGCTGGCACGCGATGGCCGCGTCGCTCGACGGCGCCGACGCCCGGTTCGCGGAGCTGCCCGCCGCGGGGCAGGCGCAGCTCGAGCGGTCGGACGGGGCCCCGATCTACCTGGAGTCGCGCGTCTCCGAGATCCCCACGGACCCGCCGCGGCGGCTCGTGCTGATCCGCGACGTGACGCCCGGCAAGGCGGCCGACCAGACGATCCGCTCGCTGCTCAAGTTCCTGCAGGAGAAGGATGAGGACCGCACCAGCTTGCTCCGCCGGACGAACTCGGCGATCGAGTCCGAGCGGAACCGCATCGCCCGCGACCTGCACGATGGGCCGGTGCAGGGCGTGTCGGCGGCCTCGCTCTCGCTCGAGGCCGCCCTCCTGATGATCGGCGCCGGCGACGTCGACCGCGGCGTCGAGGTCCTGTCGAAGGTCCGCAAGGAGCTGGCCGACGAGGCCGACGCGCTCCGGGCGCTGATGTCCGGGCTGCGGCCCCCGGTGCTGGAGGAGCGTGGCCTGATGCCGGCGCTCCGCGAGGCCATCACGCGCTTCGGGATCGAGCACGGCGTGGACACCGAGCTGGTCGGCACGCTCCCGCGCCCGGTCTCCGCGGACCTCGAGACCCTCGCCTACCGCGTGGCGCAGGAGGCGCTCACGAACGCGGCGAAGCACGCGCGGGCGAACCGCGTGGTCGTGTCCGTGGAGGCGACGGCCACCTCGCTCCGCGTCGAGATCGAGGACGACGGACGTGGCTTCGACAGCGCGATGACGCGCGAGTTCCTGCGCCAGGGACGGGTGGGGCTGGCCTCGATGCGGGAGCGCGTGGAGCTGGCGAACGGCACGTTCGTGATCCGCTCGAACCGCGGGCGCGGCACCTCGATCGTGGCGACGCTGCCCGTCGACGCGCCGGCGGAGGCGCCGGTCCGCGTCCCCTAGCCTCCTCGATCCTCGGGCTTCGACGGCGGCGACGGGCTGGGCGGCGAGGGGGACGGCTCGGGCGAGGGCTCGTCGGTCGGCTCAGGCGAGGGTTCCTCCGCGGGGCTTTCGCTCGGCGGAGCCGACGCGGTCGGGCTCGGCACCGGCGACACCGGGGTGGTGGCCTCGACCGACGACGACACGGTCTGGTCCTCGAAGTTCGGGTCCTCGAACGATTTCGGATCCAGACCCTCCATCGCGACCACCATGAAGTCGTGCCAGATCGCGGCCGGGATCGTGCCACCGAACACCTCTGGCACGCCTTCGATGTTCACGAGCGGGATCTGCCCCTTCGGGTAGCCCACCCAGACGCAGGCCGCGATCTGCACGGTGTAGCCGCAGAACCAGGCGTCGACGTTCTCCTGCGCGGTGCCGGTCTTGCCGGCGGCCGGCCACTCGATCTGCGCGGACGCTCCGGTCCCGTAGTCCAGGGTGTCCTGGAGCGTGTCGTTCACGAGATCGGCGACGTTCCGGTCGACGACCTGCTTGCCTTCCGAGGCGACGCCCGGGATGAGTCGCCCGCCGGGAGAGCGGACCTGGAGCAGGGGCGTCGCCCAGTGACGCTCGCCGCGATCTGCGAGCGTCGCGTACGCGTTCGTCATCTCGAGGGGGTTCACCGCCACGCTGCCCAGGGTCACGGCGCACACTGGAGGGAGCTCGGACGTGATCCCGAGCTTGTGGGCCATCCTGACGACGTTCTTCGGTTCCAGTTCGACGACGAGCTGCGCGAACACCGTGTTCACCGAGTGTGCGGTGGCCGACCGCAGCGTGTACGTCCCGCCGCCGCCCTCCGCGTTCTCGGGTGTCCAGAGCTCACCGCTCCGGCTCGCGCACATCGGCTCGTCGATCGTGATCGTGTTCGGTCCGTACCAGGTGGAGTCGAGGTCGAACTTCTGCCGCATCGCCTCGGCGAGCGTGAAGGCCTTGAACGCGGACCCGGCCTGCCGGCCCGTGCCGCCCTTGAACGTGGCGAGGTTCAGCTGCGAGGTCGCGAAGTTCCGCCCCCCCGCCATCGCCAGGATCTCGCCGGACCGCGGGTCGATGGCCACGAGCGCGGCCCCGGGGTCCTCCGGGCTCGGGAGGTGCGTTCCGATCGCGTCCTCGGCGGAGGCTTGGAGATCGAGGTCCAATGTCGTCGTTACCTGCAGCCCGCCGCCGAAGACCCGGGCGCTGCCGTAGTTGTCCGTGAGCGACTCCCTCACGTATTGGACGAAGTACTCGGCGTTGCCCGGGGCCTCGAGCGGCGCGTCGCGACCGCCCATCGCGTCGAGGGGCACCCCGCAACACGGCTTCCGTTGGAGCCGCTCGGCGGTGGCGTCCTTCAGGAAGCCGAATCGAACCATCCGGTCGAGCGCGAAGTCCCGGCGGAACTTCGCGTCGAACGGATGGTCGATCGGGTCGTAGGCCTCCGGCGCCGTGAGGATCCCGGCGAGCGTTGCGGACTGCAGCACCGAGAGCTCCTCGGCGGGGATGTCGAAGTAGGTCCGCGCGGCGGCCTCGATCCCGTACGCGCCGTGCCCGAAGTACACCGTGTTGAGGTAGCGCTCCAGGATCTGATCCTTCGAGAGGGTCCGCTCGACCTTCATCGCGAGGAGCACCTCGCGCACCTTCTCCTTCACGGTCCTCGGCGGGATCACGTAGTCGGTGACGCCGTTCTCGCCCACGACCCGCTCCGCCGCGTACACCCGTTTCACGAGCTGCTGGGTGATCGTCGAGCCGCCCTGGACGGCGCCGCCCGCGACCAGATCCGTCCACGCCGCGCGGACCGTGCCCCTGAGGTCGACGCCCGAATGGTCGTAGAAGCGAGCGTCTTCGACGGCGATCACGGCCGCGCGCGTGTGCTCGGCCATCTGGTCGAGGTCGATCAGGGTGCGATCGACCGAACCGTGGATCGTCGAGAGGAGCCGGCCCTCGCGGTCGTACACGAACGTCGTCTGGACCGGCGGCAGCGTCTCGGGCAGATCGATCCGCACGTACGCGATGAACAGGACGAGCAGGCCGAGGAGCGCGAGCGCCGCCGGGGCGAGCGCGAACTTCCACCAATGCCTCCGGAAGAACCCTCGATCGGAGCCATCCGACCCCTCCCCATCCCTGCGCGCCGTCCCGGCCGGCTTGGTCCCGCCTGCGGCGGACCGGACGGGGCTGCGGGTCGACCTGCGGGAACCCGCTCTCGCCTGTGGCCCGCCGATGACGCGGGCATGGGGAGACGGTCGGTCCTCGGGGGATCCTTTCGACGTCGTGGCCACGACGCGCGGGATACTACCCGCGGCCTCAAGAGGGGAAACTCGCCGCGATCAGCCGGCGACCGCGCGGGTGCGGGCGGTGAACGCCTCGCGGAGGTGGTTCCACCGGCACGAGCGGCACACCTCGACGACGTAGCAGGCGGCGCCGGGATGTGCGGCCGTGAGCCGCAGCCCGGTCTGGATCGGCCACACGCGGCCGCTGTTGCGCCCGAGTGAGGACCCGAACACGTAGGCCAGCAGGACCAGCTTGTCCTTCCCGCAGACGGGACAGTCGTTCGACGTCGCCTCGCCGACGTGCTGCGCCGCCCGCATCAGCTCCGGATGGGCGTCGCAGAGATCCGCGATCGACAGTGCGCCGAGCCGGGCGTCGCGAAGCAGCGCCCGCTTCGCGAGCGTGTAGTCGATCACGCCCAGCTCCGCGCTCCGGCGACGTCTCGTGGTGGTCGTCCGCCTCATGAGTTGGGCAAGTGTACTCCCCCTCCCCCACCGGATGGGAGCCGTTCCGGAGGGCGCCTCGCTAGCATCCGCGCGTGCCGATCCAGGACCAAGTGGGGCCGCTCCGGCGGGTCTACGTGCGGGCGCCGGAGCCCGCCGCCGCGGGCGCGTGGCGCGAGTACGGCTGGCGGAAGGCGCCGGATCCGGCCCGCGCGGCCGCCGAACACGAGGCCTTCCGCGCGACGCTCGAGGACGCCGGAGCGGCGGTGGTCGTCGGGACCGCCGCGTCCCGCGGCGATCCCGACGCGATCTACGTGGCCGACCCGGCGCTGCTCACCGAGCGGGGCGCGATCCTGCTGCGGCCCGGCAAGCCGGGCCGCCGCGGCGAGGTCGAGCTGGCGCGCGCCGACCTCGAGGGCGCGGGCGTGCCGGTGCTGGGCGCCCTCGAGGAGCCCGCGCTCGCCGAGGGCGGCGACCTCTTCTGGCTCGACGAGCGGACGCTCCTGGCCGGGGTGGGGTATCGGACGAACGAGGCCGGCGTCGCCTCGCTTCGGGATCTCCTCCCGGACGTCGAGGTGCTCTGGTTCGACCTGCCGTACCTCTCGGGCCCGTCGGCCTGCACCCACCTGATGTCGTTCGTCTCGATGCTCGACCGCGACCTCGCCGTCGTCCATCGTCCGCAGCTCCCGGTGCGTCTGATGCAGCTCTTCGACGCGCGAGACGTCCGGCTGGTCGACGTGCCCGACGAGGAGGTCGACTCGATGGGCCCGAACGTGCTGGCGCTCGGTCCCCGGATCGCCCTCGCGGTCGAGGGGAACCCGGAGACGCGCCGCGCGATGGAGGCGGCCGGCGTGGACGTCCGGGCCTACGCCGGCGACGACATCTCGCGCGCGGGCGACGGCGGGCCGACCTGCCTCACGCAGGCGCTCGCGCGCGCGTGACGCCTCGGATCCCAGCCGGGATCAGCCGACCGGCCGCGCTCCCGGCCGCTCGGGACCCCGCCAGGCTCTCGACCCTGAGGACCTCGCCTCGCTCGACGACCCCTCTGCGGAGGTCGTCGGTGCTGGGACGGTCGTGAACACGTCGCGGATCCGATAGATGTTCCCTCGGTACTTCTCGTCGTTGCATGCGGCGCGGTCGAAGTAGAGGTCGTCGTTCAGGTCGGCGCCGTCCACGAGGTCGAGGCCGGACACGAGGTTCGTCCCGTTCGGGTAGGCGAAGACGAACGCCGTCTCGTCCGTGTCGATCGTGTAGCGCA
>DASQTT010000164.1:0-3299 GCA_035641735.1 Actinomycetota bacterium
CGACGCCAACAACACCGTGATGCCCGGCCTGTACGCGGCGGGCGAGTGCGCGTGCGTGAGCGTGCACGGTGCCAACCGGCTCGGCACCAACTCGCTGCTCGACATCGTCGTGTTCGGCCGGCGCGGTGGCGGGCACATGGCCCGATTCGCTCGGGGGGTCGACCTTCCGACGGCGTCGCAACGGCCGGACGGGTTCGTCTCGGACATGGTCGCGGGGCTGCTCGGCCGGTCCGAGGGCAACAACGCCGCTGCCATCCGATCGGAGCTCCAGGAAGGCATGTACGACCTGGCCTTCGTCGTGCGGAGCGATGAGAGCCTTCGCAAGATGGAGGGGATCCTCGACGGGCTCCGCGAGCGCTACGAGCGTGTGTACGTGCAGGACGTTGGGAAGCTCTTCAACACCGAGTTGATGGAGGTCGTGGAGCTCGGCTTCCTGCTCGATTGCGCTGAGACGCTCGTGGCGAGCGCCCTCGCACGCACCGAGAGCCGAGGCGCCCACTACCGGGAGGATCATCCTCTGCGGGACGACGAGCACTGGCTGACACATACACTCGCCTACCGCGAGGACGACGGCTCGATCCGGCTCGAGTACAAGCCGGTGAAGGTTGGTCCTTACCTACCGATGGAGAGGACGTACTGATGGAGACGCAACCGGTCGGCGAGGTGCTCGCGAACTCGGAGGACAGGCGCGCCGGGGCGTCGGGGAAGATCACGGTCACGATCCGGATCCGTCGGTTCAACCCCGAGGTCCGCGGGCAGGAATCGTGGTGGGACGAGTTCACGATCGACACGGACCCGGACGACCGCCTTCTGGACGCCCTCCACCAGGTGAAGTGGTACCTCGACGGGACGCTCGCCCTCAGGCGATCGTGCGGGCACGGCGTCTGCGGCTCGGACGCGATGTTGATCAACGGCCAGAACCGACTTGCGTGCAAGGTGATCGTGAAGGACGTCGCCCCAAAGGTGACGGTCGAGCCGATCCGCGGCCTCACGGTCCTGAAGGACCTGATCGTGGATATGGAGCCGTTCTTCGCCGGCTACGAGGCGCTGCTCCCGTACCTCATCAACGACGAGGGTGAGCCACGCCGCGAGCGGCTGCAGTCGCCCGAGGAGCGGCACAGGTTCGACGACACGACCAAGTGCATCCTGTGCGCGGCGTGCACGACCTCATGTCCCATCTTCTGGGGCGACGAGGAGTACGTGGGCCCGGCCGCGATCGTGAACGCCCACCGGTTCATCTACGACTCGCGAGATCGGGGCGGGCGAGAGCGCCTGCAGATGCTGGGCGAGCGAACGGGCGTGTTCCGGTGCCGGACCACCTTCAACTGCACGGAGGCCTGTCCCCGTGGCATCGAGGTCACCAAGGCGATCCAAGACGTCAAGCGGTCGATCCTGTTCGATCGGTTCTGATCCGCGTGTAAGGTTCCCCGCAGCGCGACCTGGAGGGATGCTCCTGGAAACCCTCGTGCACGACATCGTGATCGTTGGGGGCGGTGCCGCGGGCCTTCGGGCCGCCATCGCCGCGGCCGAGGTCTCCGACAGGCTGAGCATCGCCCTGGTCTCCAAGGTCTACCCGATGCGGAGCCACACCGTCTCCGCGGAGGGCGGGGCCGCGGCAGCTATGGCGGCAGACGACAGCACCGAGCTCCACGCGTTCGACACGATCCGGGGGAGCGACTGGCTGGCCGACCAGGACGCGGTGGAAGCCTTCGTTGCCGAGGCGCCCGACGAGATCGTGCGACTCGAGCACTGGGGGTGCCCGTGGAGCCGCGAGCCCGACGGGACGATCGCCGTCCGGGCCTTCGGCGGCATGAGCGTGAACCGAACGGTCTTCGCCGCTGACAAGACGGGCTTCCACCTGCTCCATACACTGTTCCAAACGTCCCTCAAGTACGAGGGGATCGTCCGGTACGACGAGTTCTTCGTGACCCAGCTCCTCGTGGAGGATGGTCGATGCTCGGGGGTCGCCGCGATCGACCTGCGCGACTCGGAGGAGCGGTGCATCGTCGGCAAGGCCGTGATCCTGTGCACGGGCGGGGCGGGGCGGATCTTCCCGTTCACGACGAACGGCGCCATCAAGACCGGGGACGGGATGGCGTTGGCGTACCGGGCCGGGGTCCCCCTCAAGGACATGGAGTTCGTCCAGTACCACCCGACCGGCCTGCCGGGGACCGGGATCCTGATGACCGAGGCCTCGCGTGGAGAGGGCGGGTACCTGTTCAATAACCAGGGGCGGCGGTTCCTGGAGGACTACATCCCCTCGAAGATGGAGCTCGGGCCACGGGATATCCTGTCGCGAGCCATCATCCAGGAGTTCGAGAAGGGTCACGGGTTCGACGGCCCAGACGGGCAGTACGTCCATCTCGACATCAGCCATCTCGGCGAAGAGACCATCGACGAGAAGCTGTTCTTCCTCCGCGAACTCGCGCGAAACTTCATAGGGATCGATCCGGTCCACGAACCGATCCCGGTGCGACCGGTCGTGCACTACATGATGGGCGGGGTCGACACCGACCTCGTGGGCCGGACCCGCCTCGAGGGGCTGTACGCGGCGGGCGAGACCGCGTGCGTAAGCATGAACGGGGCTAACCGGCTAGGGTCGAATTCCCTCACTGAGTGCCTCGTGTTCGGCGCCAGGGTCGGCAGGCAGGCGGCCGAGGACTCGCTGGAAGCCGGCGCGCCGTCCGAGAACCCCCTTGCCGAGCTCGCCGAGGCAGAGCAGGAGCGTCTGGTCGAGACCTATCTCGAGGACGGCGGCGCGGAGCGGATCGCGACGATCCGCAAGGATCTCCAGACCTCGTTGGAGCGGGGGGCGGGCGTCTTCCGCACCGAGGAGTCCCTGCGGGACGCCGTGGCGGAGGTGCGCACGCTGCGGGAGCGGTTCGCGAACGTGGCCCTCGACGACCGGGACCGAGCGTTCAACACCGAGCTCGTCGGTGCGCTCGAGCTGGACAACATGCTCGATATAGCCGAGACCGTGGTCTGTTCGGGACTGGAGCGGCGCGAGTCCCGCGGTTCGCACACACGACGCGATTACCCGGACCGCGACGACGAGCGGTACCTGAGGCACAGCCTGGCGTTCTGGACGCCGGAAGGTGCCAAGATCGACTACGTCGAAGCCACGATCACGCGGTGGCCGCCCGCCGAGCGCAAATATTAGGTATCGCCGGAGGCAGGGTGTGTGTGCAGACACGATCGCGCTGAAGGTCGGCCGCTACCGGCCCGAGCACGCCCCCGAGCCGTACTTCGACGAGTTCGACGTCCCACGAACCGACGACATGGTGGTGCTCGACGCCCTG
>DASQTT010000165.1:0-12089 GCA_035641735.1 Actinomycetota bacterium
CGCGGTCGTCGGGGGCCCTGGTTCGGACACCTACTTCAAGGATCCGGGCGACGGCGTGACCTCGGCGGAGACCGAGGGACCCTGCTTCGCTGAGTAACGAGCGCAGCGGCGGTCGTATCCGACCGCCGCCGTATGCTCGCCCCATGGGCCGTCACGGCTTCTTCCGCGTCCCGGCTGCCGAGCATGATCCTCGGCCGGTCGATCGCGAGACCGTCCGGCGTGTCATCCGCACGTTCCGCCCCTACAAGGGCAAGGTCGGGTTGGTCGGCATCCTCATCGGCCTCACGTCCGGGCTCGGCGTGATCAACCCGCTGATGATCGTGCTGGTCTTCGACAACGCCCTGTTCGGTCGGAACGGCTCGTGTCAGGGGCAGCCGTGCCCCAACCTGCCGCTCCTGTACCTGTACGTGGCGATCATGGTCGCCGTTCCCATCGTGACGAGCATCATCGGGATCGGGCAGACCTACCTCACGAACCTCGTCGGCCTGAACGTGATGCAGGACCTGCGCAACCGGCTGTACGAGCACCTTCAGGCGATGCCACTGCGGTTCTTCACCACGACCCGGACCGGGGAGATCCAGTCGAGGCTGGCGAACGACGTGGGTGGTGTCCAGTCCGTCGTGACCGATACCGCCTCGACGGTGTTGTCCAACGTGGTGGTGATCGTCAGCACGATCGTCGCGATGATCTTCATCTCGATCCCGCTGACGATCCTCTCGCTCCTCCTGATGCCGCTCTTCCTTTGGCTGACCGTGAGGGTCGGCCGTGCCCGGCGGGAAGTCGCCAGCAACACGCAACGGACCCTGGCCGACATGACCACCATCACCGAGGAAACCCTCAGCGTCAGCGGGGTCCTCCTGTCGAAGGCGTTCGGTCGCCAGCGCTTCGAGATCGACAGGTTCCGCGGCGAGAACGAGCGGCTGACCGGTTTCCTGCTTCGCCAGACGATGATCGGCCGGTCGTTCTTCGCGCTCGTCGGAACGTTCTTCTCGATCACGCCCGCCCTGGTCTACCTGGTGGCCGGTTGGGTGAACGCGGACGCCGGCTCCGACGTCATCCGGTCGGGGATGCTCGTGGGGTTCACGACGCTGCAGTCGCGGCTGTTCTTCCCGATCGGGTCGATGCTGCAGGTCTCGACCGAGGTGCAGTCCTCACTCGCGCTGTTCGACCGGATCTTCGAGTACCTGGACCTGCCGCACGAGATCCGCGACGCGCCCGACGCGAGGCCGCTGTCCGACGTTCGTGGCGGCGTGCGCTTCCGGGACGTCTCGTTCCGGTACGAGGATCCACCGGACGGCGAGGTCCCGGTCTCGCCGCCGGACCAGGCGCTCGGTGACGACCGGCCGCTGCCGCGGGCGTGGACGCTCGAGGACGTCGACCTCGAGATCCGGCCCGGCCAGCTCGCGGCGCTCGTCGGACCGTCCGGCGCGGGGAAGACGACGATCACCTACCTCGTGCCGCGCCTCTACGACGTCCAGCGCGGCGCCGTCGAGATCGACGGCGTCGACGTGCGCCGCGCGACCCTCGAATCGATCGGCGAGGCGATCGGCGTCGTGACGCAGGAGACCTACCTGTTCCACGACACGGTCCGCCGCAACCTCCTCTACGGCAAGCCCGATGCGAGCGACGAGGAGCTCGTCGTCGCCGCGCGGGCGGCCAACATCCACGAGCGCATCGCCGAGCTCCCCGAGGGCTACGACACGATCGTGGGGGAGCGGGGCTACAAGCTGTCCGGAGGCGAGAAGCAGCGGCTCGCGATCGCCCGCGTGATCCTGAAGGATCCGCGGATCCTGATCCTCGACGAGGCGACGTCGTCGCTCGACACGACCTCCGAGCGCCTGGTCCAGTCGGCGCTGGAGCCGCTCATGAAGGGCCGGACGACGATCGCGATCGCGCACCGGCTCTCGACGATCCTGTCGGCCGACGTGATCTTCGTCCTGGACCGAGGCCGGATCGTCGAGCGGGGGACCCACGAAGAGCTGCTCGCCAGGAGCGGGCTCTACGCGCAGCTGTACGAGCAGCAGTTCCGGAGCGGGCTCGCCGAGGTCGAGCCGGCCTGAGCCGGCCGACTCAGTAGCCGCCTCCGCCGCCCTCGGGGCAGGAGACCAGCAGCGCCGTCATCAGCAGCACCGACAGCCAGACCCAGGCCGGCAGGAGCGAGAGGCGTCCGTATCGCACGGACGGACCGTTCCCGCGGCGCGACGCCGCGAAACGTCAGCGAAGCGGCTTCTCGTAGCCGAGGAGCACGAACCCGTCGGGGAAGACCGTGTCGGCCGTTCGCTCGTAGCCGAGCCGCTCATACATCGCCCGCGCGGCAACCATCCGCTTCGTGGTGTTCAGGGTCATCACGGTCTTGCCGGCGGCGCGAGCGATCGCCTCCGATCGCTCCATCAGGGCTCTGGCCACCCCACGGCCGCGTGCCTCGGGATCGACCCCCAGCATCCGGATGTGCGCCTCACCGTCTGCGAGGGGCCGGTGCTCCGCGTCCGAGGAGTCGCGGACGCGGCCGTCCAGCTCCAGCGTGAGGGACCCGAGGATCCTGCCGTCTTCCACCGCGATCAGCACCGTGGTCCTCTCGGCGCGCTCCGCGACGTTCGCGATGCGCTCCAGGTAGCGATCCCAGTCGGCGTCACCCGGCCGCACGAATTCCCGATAGGCGTCCGCGGTGACCCGCCCGGCCTCCGAGTGCTCCGTCTCACTCGCCCGGCGGATGACGACGGTCATCGTTCGAGGCTAGACCAGGCGCGTGCGGGTCAACGGTCAGTCCGGTTGACCGTCGTGGGTCCGGCCCGTCAGGATGCGCTCATGACCGAGCCACAGCTGGCGCGACTCCTGCTCGACGCGCACCGCGCGCTCTCGAGCGAGCTCGGCGATGAGCTCGACGAGCGAGGCTGGCCGGAGCTCCGCGCGTCGCAGGCGACGTTGCTGCTCAACGTCGACCGGCGCGCCGGCACGCGGCTGACCGAGCTGGCCCGGAGGGCCGGCGTCACGAAGCAAGCCGTGATGGTCGTCGTCGACGACCTCGAGCTGCGGGGCCTCGTGCGGCGGACGCCCGATCCCGAGGACGGCCGGGCCAAGGTCGTCCGGTTGACCGCCCGAGGACGCACCTGCGCGGCCGAGTGCCGGCGAGCCGTGGCGGCGATCGACGCCCGCGTCCGGCGATCGCTGGGTGGGCGCCGGCACGACGGGCTGCGCGAGGCGCTCGAAATGTTGCTGGGCACCGAGGAGGACGAGGAGGAAACGGGCGAAGCTTAGGCCGGCGCCCGACGGCGGAGTGCGTCCCGATCGACTCCGAAGCGGTCGAGCGGGATCGAGGGAGCGGCGCCCGTGGCCAGATCGGCCACCACCGCTCCGATCAGCGGCGTGAACTTGAACCCGTGCCCGCTACACGGCGAGGCCACCACCACGGGCCCCACGCGGTCCAGCACGAAGTCCTCGTCGGGCGCCGTCGTGTAGAGGCACGTCTCGCTCCCGACGGGCGCGGAGGGACGCGCCAGGAGCCCGTCGAGCCACGTGCGTGCGAGCCGTTCGCGGACCGGATCCGGATCGAACGACCGCGTGTCGGGATCCACCGGCGGACCGGACGAGTGGATCCCGATCTTGAAGTCGCCGGGGGTGAACGGATCGGGGACCAGGTACGGCGGCCGTCCCGGGGATGTCGTCCAGTCGATCACCGTGGGAAGTCCCTCGGGTCCCCGTTCGAAGTGGGTGGACTGCTCCAACGTCGGTTGCAGAGGGAGATCGAAGCCGACCGAGCGCAGCAGTGGACCGTTCCAGGGGCCCGCGGCGAGGATCAGGGCGGCCGCCCGCACCGCGTCGCCCGTCGAGGTGACGATCTCCACGCCGTCGCGCGCGCGCGCGATCGATCGCACGGGGGTCTCCGGTCGCAGGTCGGCGCCGTCGCGAACGGCGATCCGGACCTGGGCCAGCACGGCGTCGCGGGATCGGACCACCGCGCCCTCCGCCTGGAACAGGAACCGAGCGCCGGCCGGGAACCGAAGCATCGGCCACCGCTCGGCGACCTCGTCGATCGAGGGTCGCTCGAACCGCTCGCCCGCCGCCTCCAGTGCGCTCGCGGCGGTGTCGGTGGCGTCGCCGACGTCGAGGCCCCCGACGACGCGGAGCAGCTCGGTGCCGGCGTCGGCCTCGAGGTCACGCCAGCCCCTGAACGCCAGCCTCGCCATCCGGACGTAGACCGGGTCGTGGTACGTGAGCCGAACGTTGCGAGTCGTCCCTGCCGCGCTGCCGTTGCCGTGCCCGAAGGTGAACCGCTCGAACAGGATCACCGATCGGCCTCGCGAGCTGAGCGCTCGCGCCGCCGCGGTTCCCATCGGTCCTCCGCCGACGATCACCACGTCGACGCGTTCCACCGTCGGAGCGTACCGGGTGCTGGAATCGGCCCCCCCCGACGGCCAGACTCGACCGCGTGACCGGACCCGGTTCGTCCGCACCGCTGGGCGGGGGGCCCGCCCCCGCGGCGGAGCCCGTGCTGGAAGGCTGGCGTCAGCGCTGGCCACCGATGTCGTACTGGGTCCGATGGGCGCTCACGATCGCCGCGGTCTCTGTGGTGCTCGCGGCGCTCTGGTCGGTCTTCAACATCGTGGTCCTGGTCCTGATGGCGGCCGTGCTGGCGATCGGCCTCGACCCGGCGGTCCGCCGGATCGAGCGCCTCGGCCGGAGCCGAGGGCGAGCGGTCACCCTGATCTTCCTCGGCGTGATCGCGATCGTGATCCTGTTCGCCTGGCTCGTGATCCCGCCGCTGATCCGGCAGATCGGAGAGCTCGCCGACGACGTTCCGACCTACGTGGCGCGGCTCTCGCAACGCGACGACGCGATCGGCCGGTACTTCCGGGAGCAGGACATGGCCGATCGCCTCCAGGAGTTCATCGCCGACCTGCCGGCCCGGATCTCGGCATCGTTCGGCACGATCGTCGGCTTCGCGGGGCGCGTCACGAGCGCGATCTTCAACGTGCTCACGGTGGCGATCCTCACGATCTATTTCATGCTGTCCTTGCCTCGGATGCGCCGCACCGCGGCGCTCGGGTTCGCTCCCTCGGCACGCGAACGAGCGGAGACCGTGATGGATGAGGCGATCTCGAGGATCGGCGGGTACGTGGCCGGGATCCTCACGACCGCGTCGATCGCGGGCCTGTCCGCGTTGCTCTTCTTCACCATCCTGAACGTGGTCGGCCTCGATATGCCCTTCGCGTTCCCGCTCGCGATCTGGGCGGCGCTGATGGGTCTGATCCCGGCGGTCGGGGCGTACATCGGCGCGGCGCCGGCGGTCATCGTGGCGTTCTTCTCATCGGGCCTCACCGGCGTCCTCGTGCTCGCGTACTTCATCGTCTACCAGCAGGTCGAGAACTACGCGATCCAACCGCGGATCATGAAGAACGCGGTGAACCTCTCGCCCGCCGCCGTGATCGTCTCGACGCTCGTCTTCGGGTCGCTCGGCGGGTTCGCCGGTGCCCTGCTGGCGCTTCCGGCCGCCGCGACGATCAAGGTCGTGATCGTCGAGGTGTTCCTGCGCGGTCGGGTGGCGGAGGGCGACGTCGGCGCCCGCGAGACGCTCGACGAGCACGACCGCGCCGGGGCGGAGGCCGAGGCAGAGGCTCAGGCCCGGGCCGCCTCGCGCCGGCGGTTCATGCGGCGACTGCGCGATCGCCTCGGACCTCGGGGCCCGGACGCCGGGACGTAGCATGACCGCGTGACCAGGGAGGAAGCCGTCGGCAAGACGGGCGTCCCGACCGAGCGCCGGAACAAGCCCGAACGTCCCCGCGACCGTCTCGGCCGGCCGCTTTCCTGGGATGCGGAGGGCGATCTCGAGCTCGAGGACTTCGACGCGAAGACCCTGACGGAGAACCACGAGCTCGGCCGCCGGTACGCGCTGGAGGGCCGGTGGTTCCCCGCGCACGAGGCGTGGGAGACGGCCTGGAAGCAGGCTCGCGACACCGACGAGGCCGAGCTCTTCAAGGGCCTCTCACAGATGGGCGCCGGATACGTGCACCTCCTCCGCGGCAACGCCCACGGAGCCGCGACGCTGTTGCGTCGGGCGGCGCGGCGGATCGCCGCGTACGAGGACGGGACGCGAGGTGTGCCGACCAGGTCCCTCGCCGTCCGGCTCACCACCGATGCGGAGGCCGTCGAGCAGGGACGGCTCGAGCCGGGCGAAGACGCGCCGGTCGAACCCTTGGCCGTGTAACCTGCATCGATGGCCGAAACCGTGCGTGAGATCGACTGGACCGGGCGGACCGGTCCCTTCACGTTCCGCGTGAACCCCGACGTCTTCGCTCCCACCCACACGAGCAAGACGATCGCCGAGGCCCTCGAGGTTCGGCCGAGCGACACCGTGATCGACGTGGGGTGCGGATCGGGCGTCCTGTCGTTCGTCGCGGCGCGCCTGGGCGCCGGGCGCGTCGTGGGCTGCGATATCTCCGAGGAGGCCGTGGAGATCGCCCGCCTGAACGCGGAGCGCCTGGGTTTGGCCGATCGGGTCGAGTTCCGCGTCGGGAGCCTCCTCGATCCGGTTCGGGACATCCGCGCCGACGTCCTGATCGGAGACGTGTCCGGGATCCCGGACGAGATCGCTCAGGTGGCGGGGTGGTTCCCCGACGGACGAGCGGGCGGACCGACGGGGGCGGAGCTCCCCTCCGCGATGCTCGAGTCGATCGGCGACACGCTGAAGCCGGGCGGCCATCTCTACCTCCCGACGGGCACGATCCAGGACGAACGGACGATCCTGGAGAAGGCGCGCGAGCTCTTCGGCGAGCGGATGCAGGCCGTGATCGAGCGCGACTTCCCGCTCCCGGACGTCGTGGGCAAGTCGCTCGCGGCGGCGCGCTTGATGAAGGAGGGACTGCTGAACCTCCAGCGACGCGGATCGCGGTTCCTCTGGCGACTTCGCGTCTGGCGCTGCGAGCGCTGAGGCGTCAGTTCCACCGGGGGCTACGCTCGTTCTTGAGCAGACCCTCAGTCCGGGGTGATCGTGGCCACGGCCGCGACCCGGTAGCCCGCCTCACGGAGGTGATCGCCGCCGCCGCGGTCGATCGCGAGCACGATCACGTCGATCGTCGCTCCCGACGACTCCAGGACCTCGGCGGCCGCGCGGACCTGGTGTCCCGTCGTGGACACGTCCTCCAGCAGCGCCACGCGGGCGCCGGGGTCGAGCGATCCCTCCACCTGCGACCGGGTCCCGTACCCCTTCGCCTCCTTGCGGACCACCGTGACCGGCAGCCCGGTCTCCAGCGAGACCGCGGCCACCAGCAGCATCGCCGCGCCCTCGGGGGCGCCGAGCGCCGTGACGCCGTCGGGAAGGAGGTCCGCGACGGCCCGTGCGACCTCGCGCAACAGTCGGGGATCGGTCAGGAAGCGGAACTTGTCGAAGTACACCGACGAACGGGCTCCGCTCGAGAGGACGAAGTCCCCGTGGAGCTCGGACGCCGCGAGCATCCGTCCGACGAGGTCGTCGTTCACGGGGGGCTAGCATACGGTCGTGCGTCGCGGCGACGGGTGGTACGGGACCGTCGGCCGACCGGCGTTCTTCGCGCTTCCGCCGGAGGGGTCGCATCGTCTGGCGGTCGCGATGCTCGGGTTGCCCCTCCCCTGGGAGCGCATCGGCGGCGCGCCACGCGACGCTTCGCTCGAGGTCGACCTCTGTGGGATCCGCCTTCCCAACCCGATCGGGCTGGCGGCCGGGTTCGACAAGGGATGCCGTCATCTCGACACGCTGGGCCGTCTCGGGTTCGGGCTCGTGGTCGGCGGCACCGTGACGCGGCACGCGAGACGCGGCAACCCGAAGCCGCGGATCGTCCGGGATCCCCAGCGTCGCGCGATCGTGAACGCCATGGGGATGCCCAACCCCGGAGCCGAGGCCGCGGCGATGTCCCTGCGTGGGACGAGCCGAACGGCGCCGCGCTTCGTGAGCGTCGCCGACGAGGCGATCGAGGACGCGACGGCGGCGGTGGACCTGCTGGCGCCCCACGTCGACGGGGTCGAGCTGAACGCGAGCAGCCCGAACGCCCCGTGGCAGCACGACCGGGGTCACATGACCGGCCTGCTCGCCGCGATCCGCGCGCGGACGGACCGTCCGCTCCTCTTGAAACTGCCGCCGTTCACGACCGACGATGAGCGGACCGTGGCGCTCGATCTCGCGCGTGCGGCCGTCGACGCGGGCGCGTCCGGTCTCGTGTGCTCGAACACGGTCCCGGTCGAGGAACCGAGGCTCGCGACCGGTCGCGGCGGCCTGTCGGGAGGTCCGCTGACGACCCTCACGCCCCGGATCGTGGAGGAGGTGGCCGCCGCGACCGGTCGCGCCGTGCCGATCGTGGCCTGCGGCGGCATCTTCACCGACGCCGACGCGGCCGCGTGCCTCGACGCGGGAGCGACGGCCGTGCAGGTCTACACGGCACTCGTCTATCGCGGCCCGGCGATCGTCGGCGACCTCGCGCGCGGCCTCCTCCCGCGCGAAGCCCGGAGGTGACCGGCCGCCAGCCGAGCGTTGCGCGGGCGACCGGGCGCGGTCAAGATGGCCCGATCCGTCCGGGGGTCGGGCGCGTCGGAGAGGGGAGGACGGTGTCGGGGGCGGTCCGCGCGGACGATCCGCAGTCGAGGACGGCCCGCTCCGACGCGGCGATCGTCCTCGACGTCGTCGTCAAGCGCTTCGGTGACGTCGTCGCGGTGAACGGCGTCAGCCTCGAGATCCCGGTGGGCGAGTTCTTCTCGCTGCTCGGGCCCTCCGGTTCGGGGAAGACGACGTGTCTCCGGATGATCGCCGGCTTCGAGCGGCCGACCTCGGGCCGGATCCTGCTGGGCGGGCGGGACGTGTCGGGTCTGCCGCCGTACGAGCGAGACGTGAACACGGTCTTCCAGGACTACGCGCTGTTCCCCCACATGACGGTCGGGCAGAACGTCGGATACGGGCTGATGGTCCGCAGGGTCTCGAAGGCGGAACGCCGACGGCGGGTCGGCGAGGCACTCGAGATGGTTCGGCTGGAGGGCTTCGTCGATCGCAAGCCTTCGCAGCTCTCGGGGGGGCAACGCCAGCGCGTCGCGCTGGCGAGGTCGCTCGTGATGCGGCCGTCCGTGCTCCTCCTCGACGAGCCGCTCGGGGCGCTTGACCTGAAGCTCCGGCAGGCGATGCAGATCGAGCTGAAGGAGATCCAGGGCGAGGTGGGACTCACGTTCGTGTACGTGACCCATGATCAGGAGGAGGCGCTCACGATGAGCGACCGGCTCGCGGTGTTCAACCAAGGGAGGGTCGAGCAGGTGGGATCGCCGGCCGAGGTCTACGAGCGGCCGGCCACGACGTTCGTCGCGGGGTTCATCGGGGTCTCGAACGTCCTGGAGGGCAGGGTCGCGAACGAGATCGCGGGCGACCCGCACCCTTTCACGATCCGTCCCGAGAAGATCGCGATCGTGGGGCCGGACGCCACGACCCACGATGATCGGTGCGAGGCGACCGGGCGGGTCCGGGAGGTCGTATACCTGGGTGCGGTCACGAGGTACATCGTCGAGCTCGACGTGGGGAGCGTGCTCGTCGTGATGCAGCAGAATCTCGCCACGAGCTCGATGGAGGCGCTCCAGGTGCGTGGCAAGACCGTGCGGCTGCAGTGGCACCGCAGCAACAACCGGCCGGTGGAGACCGCCGGACACGAGGGGTCGGAGGACCCGGGAGAGGGGGGTGCATGAGGAACGTGAGCCGGTGGCTCATCGTCCTCGCCGGACTGGTGCTCGTCGGCGCGGCCTGTGGGGAGGACACAGCCGAGCCCGGGGACGGCGACGACGTCACGGTCTTCGACGAGATCGGTGAGGGCGAGGGGCAGCTGAAGCTGATCGCCTGGCACGGCTACACCGAGGACGGAACGACCGAGGGCTACGAGGAGTACGACTGGGTCACGCCGTTCGAGGACGAGACCGGCTGCGACGTGGAGGTCACCTACGGCGACACGTCCGACGAGATGGTGCAGCTGATGCGCCAGGGTGGCGGCTCCGAGTACGACGGCGTATCCGCCTCCGGCGACGCGACGAACCGTCTGATCGTCGCCGGCGACGTCGGCGCGGTAGATCCGTCGCTCTTCGAGGAGATGGGGAACGTGATCGCGCCGCTCAACCCGGACGGCGGGACGAACAACGACCACTACGTCGTCGACGGCAACGTCTACGGCGTGCCGTACATGTACGGGCCCAACTTCCTCATGTACAACACCGAGGAGGTCTCCCCGGCTCCGACGAGCTGGGGCGTCACCTTCGAGGCCGATTCTCCCTACGCGGGGAAGGTCACGGCGTACGACTCGCCGATCTTCATCGCCGACGCTGCGATGTACCTGATGACGCACCGGCCGGAGCTGGAGATCATGGACCCCTACGAGCTGACCCAGGAGCAGTTCGATGCCTCGATGGAGCTGCTCGAGCAGCAGCGTGACCTGATCAGCGCGTACTGGGCGCTGTACACCGACGAGATCGACGGCTTCGTCGACGGCTCGATGGTGGTGGGCACTGCCTGGCCGGTGAACCTCACGTTCACGAAGGCCGACGCGAACACTGCCGCGGTGATCCCCTCCGAGGGCGTCACGGGGTGGGCCGACACGTGGATGATCTCCGCGAACGCGCCGAACCCGAACTGCATGCTGATGTGGATGGACTACACGCTCCGTCCCGAGGTGCAGGCCGAGGTCGGGATCTTCTACGGTGCGGCCGGGTCGAACGTGAACTCGTGCCAGCAGATCGCGGACTCGCTCGGCAAGGGCGGTGACGAGCTGGTCGACTCGGTCGAATACTCGTTCTGCGGAGACGCCGAGTTCCTCGACGCGATCCACCTCTGGAAGACGCCGCAGGCCGCCTGCGGCGACGACCGAGGCAACGCGTGTATCGACTACTCGCAGTGGACGCAGGCGTGGACCGAGCTCCGAGGGTCGTAGGAGCTCGATGGCATCGGTGACCGAGGCGGCGGACGGCGGAGCCGTCCGCCGCCTCAGCGCCTTCCTGAACCGGCACCCGGCGGCGAAGCTCGCGCTGTCGCTCGGCGCGCCACTCGCCTGGATGGTGGTCATCTACCTCGGGTCGCTGGCGTTCCTGCTGGTCGCCTCCTTCTGGCGCCTCGACGTGTTCACGGCCGAGGTCGTCCAGGATTGGGGGCTGACGAACTTCCGCACACTGTGGGAGATCGACGTCTACCGGACGATCGCCCTTCGTACGGCGGGGATCGCAGCCGCCGTGACCCTGGCCGACATCGTCCTCGCGTTCCCGCTCGCGTACTACGCGGCGCGGCTCGCGACGCCGCGCGTTCGCAACGCGCTGTTGATCGCGGTCGTCCTGCCGCTGTGGGCGAACTACCTCGTCCGTGTGTTCGCGTGGCGGATCATCCTCACGCCGAACGGGTTCCTGAACTGGGTCGCGGAGGTCGCGGGCCTCGGATCGCTCCAGATCGGTCGCACGAACTGGGCGATCTGGTTGACGTCGGTGTACCTGTGGCTGCCCTTCACGCTCCTGCCGATCTACGCGGCGCTCGAGCGCGTCCCCGACTCCTTCCTCGAGGCCTCGAGCGACCTGGGCGCGCGCGGCTGGTTCACGTTCCGCAGGGTCCTCTTCCCGCTGATCCTCCCGGGGATCGTCGCTGGTTCCATCTTCTCGTTCTCGCTCACCCTCGGCGACTACATCGTGCCGGAGCTCGTCGGGAACACGCAGTTCATCGGGAACGTGATCTACGACAACGTCGGGATCGCGGGCAACCGACCGCTGGCCGCGGCGTTCACGCTGGTCCCGATCGCGATCATGGCCTTCTACCTGCTGTTCGCGAAGCGGGCTGGCGCGTTCGAGGCGCTCTAGATGGAGTCGCGTTCGGCGAGGATCGCGATCCGGTCTGCGGCGGCGCTCACACTCCTGTTCCTCTACGTGCCGCTCGCGATCGTGGCGATCTACGCGTTCAACGACAGCGCGGGCCAGGCGTGGCCGATCCCGAGGTACACGACGAAGTGGTTCGGGATCGCGTTCCGCGAGCCACGGGTCCGCGAGGCGCTCCTCAACTCGCTGGAGGTCGCCTCGATCGTCACGCTCGTCGCGCTGTTGCTCGGCAGCGCCGCGGCGTTCGCCGT
>DASQTT010000166.1:0-3670 GCA_035641735.1 Actinomycetota bacterium
GAGGGCGTCCTCGAAGTGATGCTCCGCCGCCGCGAGCGTCGCCATCCCGAGGAGCGCCTGCGGGTTACCCGCTTCGATGTCCAACGAACGCTCCAGCGCGCCCTCGGCGCGTGGGAAGTACCCGGGTGCGCCGGTGATCCGTGCCTGCTGGAGGTACGCGAGGCCCAGACCGGCCCACGCCCGAGCGTCGCCGGGCACCGCCGCCACCCGTTCCTGGAGCACCTCGATCGAGCGGCCGAGGGACGACGCGTCCCGGGGCCGGAGGAAGACGGAGGGGTCGGTGGCCGGAGTCTCGCCCGCCGCCGGCGAGCCAGAAGGTCCCGGGAGGAGCGGACCGAAGCCGGCCAAAACCAACGAAGCCACCGCAACGACGGTGACCGTCACGATCCGTGCGAAGCGTCCCACATCTCCTCCCGTCCGTCCGGAGCGGAGGAGGGGGTTCGGTCGGAGACCGAACCCCCTCCGACCTTCGTCAGTGCGGGCTCGGGTCCGATCCCGCGTGCGGGTAGGCGACGTAGGGGAACGAGCCCAGGAACGGGAGGTCGTTCGCCCCAACCCCGTCCGACAACGTGTCCGCGTCCGGATCGTGATCGGGCAGAAGCACGCCCATGACCACGCGGAGCGCGATGTCGACGATGTCGTCGTCGAGACGTCGCCCGTTCGGGAACCCGGCCGTGTCCCCACCGATCACGCCCAGCGTCGAGCACGTTGAGCTGCACGGAGCGATCGAGAGGTTCAGCCGGAGCATCTCGGACGGACGGACCCCGGCGGGCTGGTTCAGCCCGTCGACGCCGGTCAGGAAGACCGAGATGAGGTCGTCCCGCTGGATCCCCGCCTCGGCGTCGTTGGAGTCGGGAACCTGCGGGAACACCGACGGGTAGACCGCGGAGATCACGTGCGGCAGCTCCGGGTCCTGAACCTTGGGAAGGAACTGCGCGTCCTGCCGCGGGTTCGAGGCGTTGAAGTAGTCCTTCGCCGCCACCGGCACGACGACCTCGTTCACCAGGGGCATGCCGAGACGTGAGACCTGCACCAGCGGGCCCTGCTGGGCGACCGCACCGGTTGCGTCCTGGATGCGGACGCTTCGGCGCGACGCCGTGTTCCAGATCCCGATGATGGGATCGTCCGGCCCACGGACCATGCCCTTCTTCACCTGCAGGGCCATCGTGTTGACGTTGAAACCGGCGAGCGTGTCGTCGCCGACCTCGGAGAAGTCGCCGCCGTAGATCAGATCGAACACACGGAGGTCGAGGAAGAACGGGTCGTCCGACTGCCCGACCCAGCTGAGGTTCCCCGCGCCGAACGTGCGCGTCCCGGCGTCGAACAGATCGGCGTTGTACGTGGGCATGGAGCCCTCGCCGACGTTGCTCGGGACGACCTCGGCGTTGTCCAGGATCCTGACCGGCTCGCGGCCCTCGCGGATCCGCCACAGGTCGTACGTCTGATAGATGAGCAGGTTCGGGTCGTCCAAGGCATCGACGACGCCGTTGTTGTAGAGGAACGAGTCACCGCCGTTCCGGTGATGGGTGGTGAACCGCCACCGGAAGATGACGTCGGCTCGGGCGTCGCCGTCGTTGTCGACGTTGATGTCGTAGTTCGTCCGTTCGGCCCACAGGTAGAAGTTCGGACCGCCCGCGGGCTCCTCGAAGGGGATCCACGAGCTGACGAACGTGACCTTCTCGGCATCGTCGGGGGCCACGAACGCGTACAGGTCGGTCTGGTCGATCTGCGGTTCCGCCGACGTGAGCGGCGCCTCCCGGTGGCTCGACGCCATCGAGGAGCCGGGAGCGAGGACCCAGATACCGCCGCCGAGGAGCGCGATCGACGCTCCAGCTGCGGCGAGTTTGGCGCGGATGGACACAGCGGTTCTCCTTTCGGAATGGTTCGCGTTCCCGGCGACCGCACCGTCCGACCGCGGATCGGCTCCGCCCGGACGCTTCCCCTCCTCTCGCTGGAGCGGTCGTTCGGGTCTACTTCGCGACGGAAGCGCGGACGGATGACCGGAGTTCTTCGCGATCTCAGGTCTGGGCCGACGCTCGGTCGTCTGCCGGGACCTCAGGAGTACCGCAGCGCGTGGAACCGGTCGCATCCCAGACGTTCGTTCACGATGGAGTGGCCGCGACCGGCGGACTCTCGCTGGCGCCTCAGCGGCCCGATCTCCACGTCGTCCCGTTGCCGCCGGGTTCCCACCACGAACGACGAGATCAACGTGGCTGAAACGTCGGTCTGCTCGTTGCCATCCGGGGACTGGTTGCTACTCGGTCTGCACCCGCCCTGCGCTGGAGTCACCCGGCCGTCGGCCTTCCTCCGGTACGGTGCCACCCGCGTCGTCGCTGTCGCGAGCGGCTCCGTGGCGCAGCTCCGCATGGTGGAGCGCGGCAGCGTCATCAGCCTGCGGCTCGCCGCAGATCGGGCACCGTCCCTCAGCTGAGAACGCGGGATCGTCCACGGTCGGCTCACCAGGGGTCACCATGTACGCACCATCCCCGCACATCCCCAGCCGGAAACGTGATCGTCCCCAGGAGGAACTGCATCGACCCCGACCCGCCCCAGATCTCCGGTCGGGCCTGGTCCTGTTCGTGTCGCACCCTGACGATGTTGGCGTGCGAAGGAGCACGGCGACGACGTCGTCGGGTGCGGTCAGCCGCCGCTCCTCCGATCGTGTCGCTCCGATCCATCAGACACTGATCGAAGCTCGGTCTTCGGGGAGAACCTCCTGTCGCCGGCGATCTCGACGAGCCGGTCGAGCAGGGCAGCCGCGACCGGATCCCGGCCCTGGGACCGGAGCAGCGGGAAGGTGCAGACGATCCCGGCTCCGTGGCCATGACGGAACCCTGCGATGCTCGCCGTGACGTCGCGGATCCAGCCGAGGAAGTGCCCGGCGAGCAGATCCGACCGATGCTCCGGCCCGTAACCCCGGAGCCGATGTTGCGGCGTGATCCCTAGGAACGCGAGATCCACTCTCGGGCCGAGCGGCAGGCCGTCGGTCAGTCGCGGATGCAACCAGCCGAGCCCCGCCGAGCGGAACCACCCGTTGGCGTCGTCGTCCGTGTCCCAGGGATCGAGCGAGACGCCACCGCCGTCGGGTAGCGCGCCATCGTCGGTCGCGATGACGACCGCCCGGCCGCCTGCCTCGATGCGCTCCTCGACCTCGTCCCAACTCGAGGCGACCATGACATCGGATGACCGGGTCGCCGGCTCGTCGGGGAACAGCCAGAGGACCGTCGAGTTCCGAACGGATCCGGAGGCGCCGGAGCCCAGCAGCTCGAACGAGACGGTAGCCGCGACGGGAGCGTTGAGCGCCGGGACGTCGAACGTGATCGGTTCGGCGGGCAGAGCGATGCCGTCCAGCCCGAGGCTCGCGATCTTCCACGCGACCCGCACGTCCGGAACCGGGCGCGGCGACGCGACCTCGACGTGGACCACGGCCGGTTCGCCCGACCGGTACCGCGTGTGCTCGGGGCGACCGATCAGCACCATCTCTGCGTTCACCTCCTTGAAGCGCTCGTGGAACGCCTTGCGGTTCCGACGCAGGTCGAGGAGGCCGTTGGCCTCCCAGTGGACATCGGTGAGTTCCGTGATCACGTAGCCCGCGATCTCCGGATGGAGGCGGAGATCCTCGATCTCGGCCTTCAGCCCCTCGAACTGATGCTCCTGGCTCTGCCGTACG
>DASQTT010000167.1:0-2572 GCA_035641735.1 Actinomycetota bacterium
GAACCGCTCCTTCAGAGCACGGCGTTCGCGACGGTCGGCCATAGGAGAAGGCCGGGCCCGCCCGCACGGAGGAGCGGGCGGGCCCGGGTGCTCAGAAGATGCTGACGCCGCCTGGGCCGACCAACAGACCCACGATGATCAGCACCACGCCAGCCAGCACTCCGCCGCGAACGATGCTGACGATCCCAGCGATCACCAGCACCACGGCGAGGATCCACAGCAAGGTGGCGGCGCCACCGGAAAGCGCGAGGATCGCTGCCATGTCGGGCTCCTTTCCTTAAGTGAGTCGCGGGATCACGACCCACGTGATGAACGCGAGGATCGCGGCGGCGTCGAGTACGACGATCGCCGCGTACCAGATCGGGCGGCGAGCCGCTCGCGTCGATCCGTCCTCCAGATCCCGGTCCTCCGGGACCTCGGCGGGAGCGAGCGACCACTCGGCCTCGAGTCGCGTGTCCATCACGATGCTCATCGTTCCCTGCGCCCGAGGGCTGCAAACGCGCCCTACATCGGGCCGGTCGTGCCGGTGACCTCCGTGCGACCGTCGTCCTCGGAACGGGCCGTCATCGAGCGGACCCATCCACGCATCTGCTCGTAGCGAGCCCGGCCGGCCTTGGTCCCCATCACGTAGGCGCCGCCAGCCAGGAGGATCCACTTCATCCGTCCCGGCTTCCGCGCCTTCGACAGCGCGCTGAGCGTCTCCTTGGACCGGTCCTGCTCGGCGTCCAAGTCGTGCCGGAGCTCGTCGAGCTCCTCCCGCAGCTTGTCGTTCTCCTGCGAGAGCTTGTCGACGCGCCGGTCGAGCCAACGCTCCTTCAGCATCGACCCGGCCTCACGCATCGTGGCGGGCTGCTTCACCTTCATGGGGTCCTCCCCTCCCGATCGGGTTGCCGGGGTTCCTTTACCCCGACCGGCGGAAGACGAACCCGGGTCAGAGCCGCTTGGCCACCACGAGCGCGGCGTCGTCGCGGAGGTCCCCGCGGGGGTCCAGGATCGAGCGCTCGATGTCCTTCACGATCCCGGCCGCATCCTCGCTGGCCACGGCGGCGAGCCTGCTGCGCAGCACCCGCTCTCCCTCGTCCGGCTGCTCCGCCGACACCTCGGTCACCCCGTCCGTGAAGAGGGCGAGACCGTCCCCGCGCTCGAGCGTCGTCCGCGATCCGTGGAGCGAGACCTCGTCGAACAGGCCGAGGAGCGTGCCGGGGCGGCCCACCGTGTCGAGGCTTCCGTCGGCCCGAACCACGATCGGCGGCGGGTGTCCCCCCAAACAGGTCGTGACGATCGCGGGTCCATCCGTGAGCCGGATGCGCACGAGGCACACGGTGCAGAACCGGTCGCCCATCAGCTCGCTGTCCAGGAGGAAGCCGTTGAGCAGGCCGAGGACCTCCTGCAGCGGTCGCTCATCGTTCTCGCGTGCCAGGCTGCGGAGCGCGATCCGCGTCATCCCCATGATGGCGGCGGCCTCGGGACCCTTCCCGCAGACGTCGCCGATCGCGAGGTACCACGTGCTTCCCTCGCCGAAGACATCGTAGAAGTCACCGCCCACCTCGGTGCCGAAGTGCGAAGGGCGATACATCGTGGCGATCTCGAAGCCCGGCACTCGCGGGAGCGACATCGGCAGCAGTGCGCGCTCCAGCGCGCTCGCCATCCGGTCGCGCTGGTCGAAGAGCCGGGTGCGATCGATCGTGGCGGCGAGGGAGTCGGCGATGCTCTGCAGGAAGTCGGCGTCTTCCTCGTCGAACGCCGCCGGGCGGACGGAGGATGCGTGCAGGACGCCGGCGACGCGCCCCCGCACCCGGACCGGGACGCCGACGTAGGAGCGCCGGTTCCGCAGGGCCGCGCTGATCACGTCCTCCGCCGAGAGACGGTCGATCACGAGGTGCCGCCCCGAGGCCGCGATACGGCCGGACGCACCGGCCCCGTACGGCACCACCGTCGGCGTCCCGGACTCCTCCTCGACGCCCTCGGCGGCCTGGACGCGAAGCTCACTGCGGTCTTCGGTGAGCAGCAGGAACGACGTGCCGTCCGCGCGGACGGCGGCACGCACCAGCGGGAGGACGTTCGTCAGCATGTCGTCGAGGCCGGTAGCCGCGTTCGCGGCGTCGCTCACGACCTGGAGCTTGCGCAGCCGGTCACCGGCCTCTTCGGCGGCGGCCCGGGCACGGTGCTCCTCCTCTTGCGCACGGATCCGGTTGAGCGCCACCGCGGCCTGGCGTGCGATCGCCACGAGCAGCCCGCGTTCCTCGGGAGGCACCATGTGATCCTGAAAGAAGCCGAGGGTGAGAGCGCCGAGCACCTCTGTCCCGAACGCGACCGGGACGCCAGCGAAGGCTCCGAACCGCTCCGCGCGTTCGATCCTCTGCACGATCGGGAAGCGCGTGAGCAGCTCCCTGCGGGTCTCGATGAACAGCGGCTTGCCGCTCGCGATGATCTGCGGGCCGGGCGCCGGGGCGTCGACGGAGAGCCGGCGCCACTCGGCGGCATCGGGATCGTCCCCTGCGGTGGCGGACAGGACGCGCAAGGTCGACAGGTCGCCGTCGTCACGGACGGTGAGGCCGGCGGAGTCGGCTGC